>JAFGJP010000084.1 GCA_016929035.1 Candidatus Auribacterota bacterium
CTTTTTTTGAGGCGTCCTGAAGGAGAGCGATGCTTTCCGGGTTCCAGAGATGAAACTCGCCGTCTTTTTTCCACTGATAAACTCCGCCTGTTGAAAGAAGCGGGAAATCGATCTTTCTTTTAGGATACGCCTCCTTGTGCCTCAGGATGGTTTCCCTGGCGATTGTTTCCAGGCCTGCACCGCCTATCCGCGACACAGCGCCTGTGAAACATTTTTCAATAACATCGCTGTTCAGTCCCAGCACTTCAAAGATCTGCGCGCCGCGGTAGCTCTGAAGGGTGGAAATACCCATCTTGGAGAGGATTTTCAGGATACCTTTATTGAGAGCTTTGATATAATTTTTTTGAGCTGTCTTTTTATCCAGATCAAGATGGTCTTCATCGATGATGTGAGATATAGCGTCGTAAGCCAGATAAGGGTTGACGCAGCCGGCGCCAAAACCGAAAAGGACGGCAAAATGATGTACTTCTCTCGGCTCCCCGCTTTCAAGGATGAGCGCGATCTGAGAGCGCGAAGCTTTTTTGACCAGGTGCTGGTGAACAGCTCCTGTTGCAAGCAGTGCCGGAAGTGCCGCATAGTCACGGCTTACTCCCCGATCGCTTAAGATAATATAGGTGTAGTCTTCTTTTATCGCTTCCTCCGCTTCCCTGCAGATGTTTTCTAGTGTTTCCATGAAGTCTTTTTCGCTGCCTGCCCTGAAAAGAAGCGAGATGGTCTTTGTCTTCAAGCCTTTTTCATGAATGAATTTAATCTTGTTCATTTCCTCATTTGTCAGAACAGGCGAGGTCAGGTGAAGCTTCTGGCAGTGTTCCGGCGTTTCATCAAGGAGGTTTTTTCTTGGACCCATATAGCAGTCAAGGCTCATGACAAGGTTTTCCCGTATCGGGTCAATGGCCGGGTTGGTGACCTGGGCAAAAAGCTGCTTGAAGTAATTATAAAGAAGCTGGGGGTTTTTTGAGAGCACGGCATGAGGCGTGTCATTTCCCATAGAGCCGATCGGCTCTTCAGCTTCCTGAGCCATGGGCTTCAAGATCACTTTCAGGTCTTCTCTTGTGTATCCGAAAGACTTGAGAACGGTGATCATCTCCTCCTCGGGTTCGGTTTCTTCCACTGACGGCGGAGATATATTTTCGATTTCTACAAGGTTCCCTTTCAGCCATTCTCCATACGGGCTCTTCCTTGATACCGTTTTCTTGATCTCCCTGTCGCTGATAATTCGGCCTTTTTTTGTATCAATGTAAAAAATCTTTCCCGGCTCCAGCCTTCCGGATTGCGCAATGTCTTTTGCCTGAATATCCAGAACGCCCACTTCAGAAGCCATAACAACAAGATCATTCTTTGTGACAAGGTACCTCGCAGGCCTGAGACCATTCCGGTCAAGAACAGCGCCGACGCTCACCCCGTCGCTGAAAGCAATGGCAGCCGGGCCGTCCCACGGCTCCATCAGGCAGGCGTGATACTGGTAAAAATCCTTCAGGTCCTTATCCATGAGAGCATTCTGTTCCCATGCCGAAGGGATCAGCATCATCATGGCATGGGGGAGCGATCGGCCGGAAAGGATCAGCAGCTCAAAAATATTGTCAATGCCTGCTGAATCGCTGCCGCCGGGAACTATGGCAGGTTTAAGTTTTTCCATGTCTTTCGCAAAGAGCGGGCTCTGAAGGAGCCCTTCCTTTGCGCGCGTCCAGTTGATGTTGCCGCGAAGGGTGTTGATCTCACCGTTGTGAGCCAGATAACGGAACGGCTGTGCCAGGTCCCATGTGGGGAAAGTGTTTGTGCTGTAGCGGGAGTGCACAAGAGCAATGGCGCTTTCCATGGCGCTCTCTTTGAGATCAGGAAAAAAGTTTTCCACCTGATGAGGCATGAGAAGACCTTTATAAGAAAAGGTCCTGCTTGAAATGTTCGGTACATAAAAAAAAGACTTCTGCCTGATATCCGAAGAGCGGACCGTGTTTTCAACCTGCTTCCGGATGATGAAAAGCCTTCTTTCAAAATCTATCTGGTCATGGATGTCTTTGCCTTTTCTGATAAACACCTGTTCGATAACAGGCTCTGTCTCACGGGCAGCTTTTCCGATATCGGAATCATCGACAGGGACCTTACGCCAGCCGAGAATTATCTGCTTTTCATCCTGAATGATTTTTTCAAATGTTTCCTTGCAAAATTCTCTTTCTTTTTTATCTACCGGCAAAAAGACCATTCCTGTTCCGTATTCTCCAAGAGAAGGAAGGTTTATCTTCTCTTTCTTGGCAACGCTTACAAAAAAATCATGCGGGAGCTGGATCAGTATGCCTGCGCCGTCGCCGGTCTTCGGGTCAGAGCCGACAGCCCCGCGGTGAGACAAACGCCTGAGGACCTGAAGGCCCTTCTGGATGATATCATGGGATCTCTGCCCCCTGACATGGCACACGAATCCCACGCCGCAGGAGTCGTGTTCAAACTGCGGATCATAAAGGCCACGCCTTTGCATGTCCTGATATAATTTTGTTTGTGATTTATTCATTTTTTACCATGAGGGACATGAAGTTCATAACGTTTTCAAAGAAGGAAACTTTTGATTCCCTTCTTTAAAACAGATACATTAAAATTCATTAACAGGCCCTGACGGATATTAGCCAGTTTCATATAAGTCAAAAGTTGTGCTTCATGGATTCCTTTTAACCTTCATTCCCTTCATGCTCTTCATGGTGAATTCTTCTTGTGTTAGCTAACAGACAAAAAAAAGGCGTCTGATTTGTCATTATAAATCAGACGCCTTCGTCCAATCAACCTGCATCTGTGCTTATTATATTATAACACAGAATCTTGTAAAATAATCTAAACCAACCCCTGTGACATCATGGCACGGGCGACCTTCATAAATCCTGCAATGTTGGCGCCGTTAACGAGATTGCCGGGCGTGCCGTATTCTTCAGCTGCCTGATTGACAGAGGTGTAGATGTTGACCATGATGCGGTGCAGTTTCTGGTCGACCTCTTCAAATGTCCACGGCTCACGCTGTGAGTTTTGCGCCATTTCAAGGCCGGATGTGGCAACGCCGCCTGC
>JAFGJP010000085.1 GCA_016929035.1 Candidatus Auribacterota bacterium
GCGTGAATCAAAATCTGTAAATCTTGATTTCTGCTGAAGATTACAAATTTCATTCTTTTCTTTATCAAACAGGACACCTGTCAAAACCATGACCTTTCTTCTTTTTTTATGTGATGTGTTTTACTTTTCAGGCTGTCTTCAAATGAAGAAACATTTCCTGCATCCTGCAGAAGATGAGTCCAAAAAGCGTCTTTCGAACCCCCAAAAGCCTTTAAAAAGATACCGCCCCGGCCATAGGCCGACGTCACCACCTGCTTTAAAAACCGTGAAGAAAGAAAAACGACCTATCTTTTTATATTCGATAAAATAACGCAACTTGCTTTATTTCATATAGTTATAGTTCATTTAGACATTTTACATCGTGACAGGATTAACACTTTTTTAACAGTTGTTTTCTTGCCATAGATGTTTTTTTGTATATAATAGTTCCGCATGAACCCCAAAGCCACACAGCGCGCCGGTGTGATCGACATCGGAACAAGCTCCATCAAGCTTATCATTGGTGAGGTCACGAACGGGGATATCACTGTCCTCGAATCCCTTAAAAATGTCATCCCCCTTGGCAAATATGCGTTTTATAAAGGCCGCATGTTCCAGGAAGTGATAAACCAGACTGTCACCATCCTCGATAAATACCGCCAGGCGCTGAAAGAATATGATGTTTCCGATATCATGGTCATAGCGACAACGGCTGTGAGAGAAGCCGGTAACCGGGATATGTTCATCGACACGGTCTTTCGTAAGACAGGTTTTTCCATAGAGGTTTTAACAGTCGGCGATGTGGTCTATTACATAGACTCCTATCTTTCCTATAAGCTGAAAAACAGGTACCCTATTCACTCCAAAAATCTGCTCATCGCGGAGCTGGGAGCAGGCAGCCTGGATGTTTCTGTCATGGAAAAAGGGTTTGCGCTGATGAACATGGGCCTTCCTCTTGGGGCCCTCCGGCTGACTCAGCTGGCCAACGAGCTTGACGGCAGCATTCAGGAGACAAACGAATCCCTGCAGGAGTACATTGAAAACTTTTTTATCTATTTAAAAAAGGCCCTTCCGGACATCTCCCTGGACGACATCATCCTTGTCGATGAAAACTTTGCTCCCTACATTCAGAGCATACTGGCCGACAAAAAAAGCGAGGAAAAGTTTTTTCCGTTTACCCGCGGCGATTCAGAATCGCTCCTCTCTCTTTTCTCTGACAGGAATTCAGAGGATATCGCAGCGACTTATCATATTCCGCTGGAAATCGCGGATATGATCCCGGCCTACACGACGATTCTCCACAGGCTCTTCAGCCTGACAGGACAGGACCATGTCTTTATCCTCGAAACATCTCTTCAGGAAGCTATTCTCGCCAACCGCTTGCTGAATCTTGATCTCTCTGATAAATATAATAAGACCAACCAGCTTATTTCCGTAGCCATGTTTCTCTGCAAAAAATATGGCGTTGATCTCAACCACTCGGAAAATGTCGCGAAGATGTCAGAAACGTTTTTTAAAAAGTTCAAAGATCACCTTGGATTAAAAGATGAAGACCTCATCTATCTGCTTTTGGCCGCCTATCTGCATGACATCGGCACATTCATCCATAACCGGGCCCACCACAAGCATACAGAATACATCATCAGCCAGCTGAACCTTTTCCGCCTGTCTGAAGACGATGTCAAGATCATTGCCTGCGTGGCCCGCTATCACAGAAAAGCAACTCCCAGAAACACACATATGCTTTACAGCTCCCTTCCGTCAGACAAGCAGATCCTTGTTCAGAAACTCTGTTCTCTGCTTCGCATGGCCAACGCTCTTGACCGTACGCACAAGCAAAAAGTGCATAAGCTGGAAGTGAAGATGAACAAAAACCAGGACGTCACCCTGGTGGTCCACACAAAAGAAAATTTCAACCTTGAAAAAGCCGCTTTTCTTGACAAAAAAGGCTTCTTTGAAGAAATCACCGGAAACAAGACAGGTCTTTCGATAAAATCCGATTAGCTCTCATGGATTTAAAAGAAAAATACATCCACAGGGATCTCAGCTGGCTTTCATTTAATGAAAGGGTGCTGGAAGAATCCGTGGACGCCCGCAACCCCCTCATGGAGCGCATCAAGTTCCTGGCCATCTTTGCCAACAACCTCGATGAATTTTTCATGGTCCGCGTTGCCGGGCTGAAAAGACTTCTTGATGCTGACTACAATAGAAAAGATTCCTTTGGCTATTTCCCGCAGGATCTCTTCTCTGAGATCAAAAACCGCGTGGATCAGCTTATCAAAAAGTTATATGACATCTACCAGGGAAAGGTTCTTAAAGATCTCGAAAAAAACAAGATTTTTCTCAGGAAGATGGAAGATCTCGCTCCGGCTCAGAAAAAGCACATTAAAAAATATTTCGAGTCAACGGTCTTCCCCATCATTACGCCCATGGCCGTTGACCAGGGTCATCCTTTTCCTGCCCTCCCGTCGCGGACGGTCTTTTTTGCCGTAACGCTCAAGAGATATGAAAAGCTCAATCTCGCTATTCTCCCGATACCGAAAAACATCCCTCGGCTTCTTCGCCTTCCATCAGAAGAGGATGAATACAGTTTTATCCTCATCGATGACATCATCCGGGAAAACCTGAAAAACTTTTTCAAAGGATACCGGATTGAGGGAAATGCCCTTTTCCGCGTGATCCGAGACAGCGAGCTGACGGTCAACGAAGAATACACCCCCGACCTCCTTCGAGCAATAGAAGATGAAGTCAAAAAACGCCCCAAAGCGAAAGTGGTCTACCTTGAAACAGAAAAAGCCTGGGCATCAGAGTTCCTGGAGATCCTTTGCCAGGGAATTGACTTCCCCCAGGAAGAAGTCACGCTTATCAATGGCGACCTTGATCTCAGTTTTCTTTTTGAGCTTTTTCAGGAAGTCAGGAGGCCTGACCTGTGCTACAAGGATTATATTCCCGGAAAAATCCCCTATGAGAATATTTTCCAGAGGATCTCCGAGGGGAACTTCCTCGTACATGTTCCTTTTCAGTCTTTTTATGCCACGGTCGATCTCATTCGAACAGCTGCAAGAGATGAAAACGTTCTCGCTATCAAAATGACTCTTTACAGGACAAATGAAGACTCCGAGATAATCAAGTCGCTCAAGGAGGCTGCCAAGAACAAAAAGCAGGTCACTGTCCTTGTCGAGATCAAGGCCCGCTTTGATGAAGAAAAAAATATCTCCTGGGTCAAAGAGCTGGAAGAGTCAGGCTGCCATGTCATCTACGGCATAGCCGGAATAAAGATCCATTCGAAAATGACCCTGATTGTCCGCAAGGAAGAAGGCCGGATCACTCGCTACGTACACCTTTCAACAGGCAATTATAATGAGAAAACAGCTCGCATTTATTCAGATCTGGGCTTTTTTACAGCCAACGAAGATTTTGCAAGGGATATTTCTGATGTCTTCAACGTGATTACAGGCTACTCCATGCCGTCTCCCTGGAAAAGGATCATCTCTTCTCCTTACGACCTCAGGCAGTATTTCTTCCAACTCATTGATAAGGAGATCGACTTTCAGAAAAGGAGTAAAAATGGTTTTATCTTTGCCAAGATGAACTCTCTTGAGGATACGCTTCTTATAGACAAGCTCTATGAAGCTTCGAATGCGGGTGTAAAGATCCAGTTGATTGTGCGAGGCATCTGCTCTCTTATACCCGGGATACCCGGAGTCAGTGAAAACATCGAGGTGAAAAGCATCGTCGGCCGCTTTCTCGAACACACGCGCATCTTTCTTTTCAAAAATAACGGCAGCCCCCGTCTTTTTATTTCGTCGGCAGACTGGATGACAAGGAATTTCGACAAGCGGATCGAGGTCCTCTTTGAAATCTATAAGGAGGATCTCAAGGAGCATCTTGAGAAAATACTGGGCATCTACTGGAAAGACACGCTGAAGGCTCGCCTTCTTCTTCCTGACAGGAACTATGTCCGCCCGGAAAGCAGGGATGAAAAATTCAATGCCCAGGATCATCTTATCGAGCTTTACTCTTCATGAATACTGAAATCCGGACATATGCGGCCCGCATCATTTCGAGACCTTTTAAGAGGTTTCTGGAACACGTCAGAGATGCGAAAACAGGAAAAGACATCGAAGACCTTCACAGAATCCGTGTCGCTTCAAGGCGACTTCGCAGCGCTCTCTGGGCCCTGAAAGAAGCTTTCCCTGAAAAATCCCTGAAAAAATGGAAGAAAGGGCTTCAGAATGTTTCCCGAACTTCCGGAGACGCAAGAGATATCGATGTCAAAATCGATTTTCTGAAAAAATTGAAGAACAGTCAGTCCTCTGCCCCTTACCGCTATGGTCTCAACCAAATGATTATCCTTCTTCAGGTTAAGCGTAATGGATTCCAGACAGAAATAACCAGTTCTCTGGATGACCTCCTGAAAAAAAATATCTTAAAGGAAATAAAAAATTTTATAAAAAAGAGTCCAACGTGTACGCTTTCTGAGATAAAAACACCGGCTCTTTATTCCCTTGCTGAAAAAAGGATTTCCAGGCGCCTTGCAGAGCTGAAAAAGCAATCTGTCTGTGCTGCTCAGCCCGACCGCAGCACCGAGCTGCATCTTTTAAGAATCGCAGCAAAAAAACTTCGATACACGCTGGAGTGCTTCGAAACTCTTTATGGACAAAAATTAAAGCGCTTCACCGACGAGTGTCACAGCATCCAGAACATGCTCGGGGCCATGCATGACTTCGATGTCTGGATCCAGTCAGCGCCTCATTTCTTTAATCCTGAAGAAAAGAGAATCTTGGCGGCAGTCGATTTTTTTCTCAAAAAATGCCGTACCCTCCGGAATCAGAACTACAATGACTTTCTCTCTTTATGGAAAAGGCTTGAAAAGGAAGACTTTTTTCATGTCCTTTCTCAAGCTATTGCCGTATCTGCCAGGATCAGGAAAAAGATAGTCCAGCAGGCTGTGGGCCTTGCCAGGTCCATACACTTTGAAGAGGAGCATACAAGGGTCGTGACAAAGCTGTCACTTCGCCTTTTTGATGAACTGGAATGCCTTCATCACCTTGGAGAAAAAGACAATCTTCTTCTTGAAATCGCCTGTCTCCTTCATGATATTGGACGGACAGACGGCGGAGAAAACCACAATAAGATCGCCCGGGACAGGATCCTTGACTCCAGCCAGCTTCAACTGCCGGAAAAAGACAAAGTCATCATTGCTCTTATTGCCCGATACCACAGGGATGCTCTCCCCAAGAATTCTCACAGGTGGTACTCGGCACTTGGTAAGGAAGACAGAATCACCGTCAAAAAGCTTTCTTCTCTCATCCGTATCGCCGACGGCCTTGACAGGACGCATCAGAGCCTTGTCACTAACATCCAATGTGATGTAAGCAAACAACACGTCGTTCTCCGCATAAGTGCAAAAGGCTTCTCTGCGATCGATAAAACCTTTGGGAAAGTCAAGGCCGATCTTTTTGAAAAGACTTTTCAAAAAGACGTTATCATCGACTGGGCGGAGAGGTGAAAGAGATGTCTTCTTCTACAAGCACTTCCCGTGAATCAGGATGGCTTTCCTTCTGTGGATTTTTCTGTACTCGTCAACAGCCTGCTCCAATGGAAGGATCCTGTAATCTGCGCCAATTTTCTTCAGGTAATTCTCGCCCTGAAGCGTGACCGTCAATCCTTTCCTGCACCGCGTTGCCAGAATAAGGACTTCCGGCCTTTTTTTGCAGACTTTTTTCAGCTCATCTTTTCCGATATTGTGGAGGCCATCTGTATTTCCGTTGCTTCTTTTTACGTCCCTTTTTTTCAGCTTGCCGTCAGCCCTGATGTAGATATCTTTTGAAATTGTCCTTCCGCTGACCGTGAGCTCGTTGTTTTTCTGAGACAAAAGAAGTTCGGGGTAACCGGTCATGGCCTTTTTTCTGTCTTTTTCTGACATGACCAGTGCCACAGCGCCAAGGAGAACAGCATCATCTCCGAGAAGAGATTCGACAATCCTGAATCCGGAGAATTTCGAAAAAAAGGGATCGCTGAGGGCCGTCTTTCGAATGATCGGCATCATAAAATCACTGCAGGCCTCAATAATCCCGCCTCCAAAAATAATCATCTCCGGATCAAATATATGTCTTAAAGTCCTGCAAGCATAACCAAGAGTCTCAGACGCTCTCTTCATCACCCGTGTGACAACAGGATCTCTGGCCTTTAAGGCTTTGCTCAGCACCCTGCTCTTTATAACGGCTAAACGACCTCCTGAAAGCTGCTTGATTTTTGACTTTTTCCCTGCTTTTATTTCCGCGCGGATATCCCTTTCTATGGCCCATCTTCCTGCAGCAGCTTCAAGACATCCCTTGTTTCCGCATGTGCAGGAAGGCCCTTTTGATTCAACGATCATATGCCCAAGCTCTGCGGCCGCTCCATGGATGCCGGTCAGCATTTTTCCGTCAATGATAATAGCCCCGCCCACTCCTGTTCCTGGAAACAGCCCTATGACATTTTTTATACCACTTCCGGCACCCAGCCACTGCTCTCCCAGAAGACCGACATTGACATCATTTCCTGCAATGACTTTGACTTTAAATCTAGTCTTTAAGTCTCTCACAATATTTACGTTGCGCAGATTTAAATTAGGGGCGACAACAACGACTCCCCTGTCCGTATCGACGACTCCCGGAACACCCATGCCAATACCGCTTAAGTATTTGTCAGCTATCCCTGCTTCCTTCATGACATCGCTGACGACCGTGGAAATGGTATTCACAAACTGCCTGGAAGAGGTTTTCCTCGGGGTCGGGATCTTTTTATTAACAAGAATATCTCCTGTATTTTTGACAAGCGCGCCTGAGATTTTTGTCCCGCCGATATCGATTCCGATGTAGAGCTTTTCTTTTTTATTCATTTCTATCAGTAGAATTATATCACATGCGATTCAGTTGAAAAATCATGGAAATGTTAATTTTTTCGCCGTCCCGTTTTATCCATGTCCTTTAAAAAAAGATATTCCTTCCAGATCTTTTCCAGCGCGCTTGCTGCTCCCAAAGAGATCTTGACATCAACAAAAGAAGAAATCCCTGTTTCTCCCGGATTTATTTCTACGGCGTGACGGCAAAGATATTTGGCCTGGACAATCGGCTGGCTGATATAAGGGAAAACGCTCGTTGTGCCGACTGAAAAGTATATATCAAATCCGATTAAAAGCTCTTTTGACAGTGTGACAAGCTTGTGCTCGGGAAGCCTTTCTCCGAAAAAAACGACATCAGGCCTGACGATCTGAGCGCATTCAGGACAAAGAGGCGGCACTTCTATCTTAGAATAATCCTCAACAGTGCATCTCCAGGAACAGTTTGGACAAAAGAGATCGTGCATGTCGCCGTGGATATCAATAACATTTCGTGATCCTGCCGCAAAATGAAAACCATCGATGTTCTGAGTAAGGACCCAGACGCGGGGAAAAAAACGCTCCATCTCAGCGATGACTTCATGCCCGCGGTTAAACCGCGCCCCGCGGCATCTTTCCTCGATCTGGCGAAGGTACTTCCATGTCAGCTCCGGGCGTTTGCTGAGCGTATCACCGGAAAGAGCAACTTCAATCGGAATGCCTTCATCCGTTTCTTTATCATTATAAAGCCCTCCTATTCCTCTGTATGTCGGAAGCCCTGAATCAGCCGATAGACCAGCTCCGGTGATGAAAAGAATACTGTCACAAGACTTGAGTAAAGCAGCAACTTTTTGAATATTTTCGCTATTTTTATTGGTTCTCATCAAAATCAAAAATAAAAAATCAAATATCAGATATTAGATACACGATACATGATAAAATGTGCGATTCACGCATCCTGCTTCCTGCATCGCGCAACACTCAAAACTTAACACTTTTCACTTTCCTCATCCAAACGAAGCGGACGTCCTTTGTAGAACGTGCTTATAGCTTTTTCCTGATATTCTGGTCCCCTGATATCCTGATGTCCTTTCTTTTGCATCCTGTATCTGTTACGTGCAAAGCACACCATTGTTTTTGTTTTTTGATATTTTATTTAAGTTTCCATCTTTAGTGTTATCTCAACTTCCCTCCCCAGGCTTTCTCGATAAACTCCTAATACTTTCTATTCTTTTTAGCACCGGCGGATGCGTGTATTCAATAAAAACCTTGAGCCTGTGAGGCGTAAGGTTTGAAAGATTGTCAACGCTGAGTTTTTTCAGGGCTTCGATAAAAGCATCTTTCCTGCCATATGTCTCAACAGCAAAAGCATCTGCTTCATATTCATACTTTCTGGATAGAACGTGTGAAAAAATCGAAAAAATGAAGTTGATGGGCGTAAAAAGAAAACCGAAAAAGACAAGGCTGGCGTAAACAGACGTCTCTTTCATCCGAAAGGCATCGAAAAGCCCTCTGTTTCCGATAAAAAAGGAAAGGATAAAAAACATGAATCCTGTTGTCAGTATGGATAGAATGATGCCCTTGAGAACATGTTTCTTTTTGTAGTGCCCGATCTCATGGGCCAGGACAGACACAAGCTCGTCAACGCTGTGCTTTTCTATGAGAGTATCAAAAAGGGCTATTCTCCGGAACCTTCCAAAGCCGGCAAAAAAAGCGTTCGACTTGGACGAGCGACGTGAGGCATCCATTTTGAAAACGCCCTTCATCTTGAACTTCTGGGAACGGGCGTATTCTTCTATTGATGTTTTGAGTTCCCCGTCTTCAAGAGGAATGAATCTGTTAAAAAGAGGCATGATGGTCACGGGTGCAATAAAAACAATGAAAAGCTGAAAAAGCGTTGTTCCTATCCAGCAGTAGAGCCAGGCGAAAAAACCAAAAGATTCAAAAAACCATATAACACAGGCAAAGACAAATCCCCCGAGAACAACGATAAGCACCCAGCTTTTGAGAATATCTGTAAAAAAGGTTTTCAGGGTCGTCCTGTTGAAGCCGTATTTCTCCTCAATGACAAACGTGCGGTAAGCGGAAAAAGGTAGAGAAAGGACCTGAGAAAAAAGAACAAGCAGCCCGGCAAAAACAAGCCCTGCTTCTATGCTTCCCTGCGTCCACCTTCTCGCAAGATTATCGACATACTGAAAGCCGCCGGCGAGCATGAAAACGACAACGGCCGTCGTGATGAGCCCTTCTTTTGCAAGGCCGAAAAAAGTATTGTCTCTGAGGTACGCTTGAGATTTTCGGTATTTTTCCGCATCGTAATACCCTTCGAATTCAGAAGGAAGAAAAGGAGACGCTGCATGGACGTTGAGGATGTTTACGACAACGTCAAGGATATACTCTCCGATAAGAACAAAAAGAATGATGAAAAGATAAAGATTCACAAAAAACTCCATAATCAATATCAAACATTAAAAATAAGGAGCACCAAAGCGCAAATGACTGTAAATTCCGGGACGCAAATTGGCAGGATGTTTCAGAACGCAGTTCCGAAAAAATCAGCGGCTATCTGCGAATGAACCATGTTCACATGGTTCATCAGCGTCCTCATCTTTAAATCATTATGCGCACCTGCAATTACTCGGCAATGATTCGCTTGACGGATTTCGTGGAGTCCAGGACCTTGATCATCTGGTAAAAAAGCTCGTCAAACTCATAGGGCTTGGTGATGTAATCATCCACTCCTGCGCGTATTCCCCGGATGACGTCCTTGACCTGGTTTTTGGCTGTGAGAAAGATGACGGGAATGTCCTTTGTTTCAGGAGTCTCCTTGAGCCGGCGGCATATCTGGAACCCGTCGATTCCCGGCAGCATGATATCAAGAAGAATAATATCCGGCCTGTTTTCCTGTATTCTTTCAAAGGCCTGCTCGCTGTCTTCCGCCTGTTCAACAGCGAACATCTTTTTCATGGTCAGCTTCAGATTCAGAATGTACCGGACATTTTTCTCATCATCAACGACAAGCACTTTGATGGGGCGGTTGAAATGCCTGACGATTCTCTCAGGAGATAGATAATCGATTTTTTTCTCCTCGCTTAGAGGCTGGAGCATTTCCTCTTTTCTGGAAATCTTGATAAATTCCTCCAGCTTTGACCTGTCATCGTCATCCATCTTGATAAACTTCACGCCGACAACAAAGACTTTGTCTTCTTCGCTGTACTGGCTCCACATGACTTCGCCTGATGTATGGATAACGATGCAGCTGTTCTCGACAGGAAGGGTCAACTTGAGCTTGAGGTATTTCCCGATGCCCACGCTTTCCAGAAACTTCAGCTTAATCCCTTCCAGGCTGATATCATTGCTGTAGGCATACTGCGTAACGCCTTCTTTTTCCATGCCTCTTTCGTCAAATTTGTATTCTTTGAACCTTACGGGAAAAGAAAATGAGATGCGCGTGTACTTTCGTCTTTCAGGCCCTGAATAATCCTTCTGGTCAGTCATATAAATATCCTTACCTTCTTCTGCTTGTATTATGGACTACCGATAAAAAAAAGTCAAAAAAAAATTGCTTCCGATTCCCCTTGATCGACTCAATCTTAAAAAGTTCAGTCAAGCATCATTTCATGAGAACCTTCAGGTCCTCAAGCACTTCTTCTGCATGGACAGGCGGCTTCACGCTTTCATAAACCCTGACAACCAGACCCTTCGGGTCCACAAGAAAAGACGTTCTCTTTGTCCCCATGAACTCCCGCCCCATGAACTTTTTCTTTCCCCATACACCGTACAGCTTCACCGCTTCCTTCTTGTCATCAGAAAGAAGGGTAAAAGGAAGGCTGTGCTTATCAGCGAACTTTTTATGGCTCTTTATCGAATCAACGCTTATGCCCAGGACTTTTGCCTTGAGCTTTTCAAAAAAAGGAAAATTATCCCTGATGGCGCAGGCCTCCTGCGTGCACCCGGGAGTATTATCTTTCGGGTAAAAATAAATCAGGACCCACTCTCCCCTGTAGTCAGAAAGTTTGCGCTGCGTCCCGTCCTGGTCCGGAAGCGTGAAATCCGGGGCCTTTTCTCCTGCCTTGATCTTCATTGGGAACCTCCTTTATGAAAAA
>JAFGJP010000086.1 GCA_016929035.1 Candidatus Auribacterota bacterium
GCTTAAACAAAAAGACAATAAAAAAATCAGGCAGATAACTGTTTTCTTTCTTTTTTGCATCTCGTTCCCTGTTAAAAAAGTCTGATCCCTGACTATTCCATAAACCTTCTAAACCATAGTTCCAGCATGATCAAGGAAAAAATCTGCTGAGAATAATCCTCTTTTTCCGATCGATGGTATTCTATCATATTCCTGATAGACTTTTCATCAAAAAAACCTCTTTTTCTGATAGCATCCGGAGACAGGAGCTCATCCACAAAACCCCTTAAATCCTCTTTTAGCCATTTGTCAACAGGAGCCATAAAGCCTATTTTTTTTCTTTTAAAGACTTCTTTGGGGATAATGTCTTGAAAGGCTTTCTGTAATATAAATTTCTTCTGCCAGCCATGAATCTTGAATGGCGAAGGAATATGCACTGCCGCTTCCACCATATGGTGATCCATGAAGGGGACGCGGATCTCCAGAGAGTTCGCCATGCTCATTTTGTCGGTTAGAAAAAGCAAATCATCAGGCAAATAGGTTTTGATGTCATAAAACATGAGCTTGTTCAGATCATCTAACTGGCCGGGCAGGTCGGGATCGCGATGATACTGCGTGTCATTCAACCTCTCATTCCGGCATTTGACGATTTCTTCTTTCAGCGACTCAAGATAAAAACTGTTTTTACTCTCTTCCTGAAAAAGGGACATATACCGCAAATATCTTTCCAGCCAGGGAAGGTCGCTCGATGTGTGGACTTTTCTTACGCTTCTGATAAAATTCTTGACATAACCCGTCCTGTTAACGCGGGCATTCTTCAGGAAAGCCTCAATAATCTTCTTTCGTATCCATCTGGGGATAAGAGCATAGTAGCGCGAAAGTTTGATTCCCAGATACCGAGAATAACCCCCAAAGAGCTCATCTCCCCCTGTTCCTGATAAAGCCACTTTGACATACCTCGCCGTCTCTTTTGAAATAATATATGTCAAAATGCTGGAACTGTCGCCGCATGGTTCTTCAAGATGCTCAACCGCCTTGTATATGATCTCTTTGTGATCAGGTGTAACAATGATCTCATTATGGTCCGTCTGGTAGTATTCTGCTGTTTTCCGGCAATAAGGGATCTCGTTAAACATAGGGCCGACACCTTTATACCCGATCGAGAAAGTTTTGACTTTTTTAGACATAAGCCTGCAGGCAAGTGCCGTAATGATCGTCGAGTCGATTCCCCCGCTTAAAAAAACGCCCACAGGAACGTCTGAACGAAGACGAAGCCTGACTGAATTCTCCATTTCTCTCCTGACTTGCTCTGCGTGCTCCTGCAGGCTCAAAACGGCCTTTCTTTTTGCAGGAATATCATAATACTTCTTTTCAGACATCTCATTTTTGTCATCACAAACAACCATGTAGCCCGCTCTCACCCTTTTAATATGCTCGAACATGGTCAGAGGATGAGGGACATACTGATACCGCAGATAGCTGTCTACAGCAATAAAATCCAGTTTTTTCCTTATATTTTCATACAGAAGAATAGGTCTTAGCTCTGAAGAATAAATAAAGGTATTGCTGTCATGGTAATAATAAAGCGGCTTTATGCCATATCTGTCCCGAAAAAGCAGAAGCTTTTTTTTCTTTTTGTCATAGATGGCAATGGCAAACATACCGTTGAGCTTCTGCACGCAGTCTTCGCCATGTTCTTCGTAAAGATGAAGAATGACTTCCGTATCCGAATGTGTCTTAAAACGATGTTTCTCTTCCAGTTCTTCTCGGAGCTCGATATAGTTGTATATTTCCCCGTTTTGAAAAACAACAAGCGAACCGTCATGACTGATAACAGGCTGTGTCCCTCCTGAAATATCGATGATGCTCAGACGCCGCATCCCCATTGAGAGGCCTTTTTCCGCATAAAAACCGGATTCATCAGGCCCTCTGTGGGTCATCTGCGCTACCATGCTCCTGATCAGATCTTCTGAGTTCGAGAGATCTTCCTTTGTTTTAAATCCGCAAATCCCGCACATTTTTTTATGCCTTGTTTTGACTTATCATCACTCAACATTGTAAATTAACACAATCGCTATTTCCATAAAAAACAAAGAGAAAGGCATTATGATTTTGTTTTTTCTCTTCATCTTTATATCTTAATTATGATAGGATTTTTTATCGGCAAAGATCATTCTTATGAATTGTTTTGAATGCAACGCGTTTTTTAAATGATTTTATGAATCTGAACAAACTTCTGCTTTTCGCTTCTGGACTGGCCATTATTATTTTTTTCCTGACGGGAAAATATGCCTGCTGTTTTATTCTGGCTTCCGCGGCGGTCTGCTTTTTTTTAAATATGCAAAGCAGACATTTTGTGCCGGCAGCCGTCCTTTTTCTCACCCCTCTCGAAAGAAGAGCGCCTGTTATCCCTCTTTCGATTGAAAACATTGTTTACGCGAAATATCTCATAACTCTTTTTCTCATTTTGCTCTGGTTTCTTGAATATGGAAAGAAAAGAAATTTTTTGAAAAAAAGGCCGTTTGTCAGAATATGGATTTTCGGCTTCTCTCTTCTGGTGATTATTACGACCATTGCTTCTTACAATTATATGATCAGCCTCAAGGGGATATTGTCCCTTTTTATCGGATTCGTCACTTTTATCTTATTTTACGAATACCTTTCCCGCGTGGAAAATATAAAAAAAATATTTTTCGCTTTCTTGATCATTACGACTGCACTGTGCCTGACAGTCGTCCTGCAATATGTTATTATGAAATATAATAAGCTCCTTTTCCTTGAAAAATTCATCATTTCTCCTGACCTGCGCCTTTTCAGCCGATTGGAAAATCTGCTGGATGTCACTTCCCCTGTCCGCGTAAACGGCACATTCGGCCATCCCAACGCGCTGGGGTTTTACCTCATCTACCTTTTTTTTATAATCCTCCCGGCGCTTTTTATCAAAATGAAAAACACTTCCATGAAGATACTGACCGCGCTTGCTGCTTTCCTGTGCTGTTTAGCTATCTATGCCACCAACTCCAGAAGCATCATTATCGGTTCTGCTCTTGGAACATCGGTTATTTTTTTGTTTTACTTCAAAAAAAGGTTCATTCTGCCCTCGATCATGGCTGTTCTTTTAATTTCTTCAATATTCCTTTTCGTGCCCTTTCCTCAGTCTTCGGTGGAAAAATACTTTCGCGTAAAATCAGGGATTTCCGAAAGAGACATCATCTGGAAAACGGCATGGTCCTTTTTCGTGAAGAAGCCTTTTCTCGGATACGGCCTGGACAGCTATTATTTTCTCTACAGCGAGCTGGAGGGGCCTCCTTTGGCCGGCGATTTCAATCAGTTTCTGCTCGACCTGATCAGCATTAAGAAGCTGGGCTATATCGCGGACAATGTCGTTCTCTGGACACGCCCTACACCGCATAACATGTACCTTACAGCCCTTCTGGATATGGGTATCCCGGGCCTTGTCTTCATATGCGCTTTTTTTTATTATCTTTTTTCATCTTCCGTTAAACTTCTCATGGGCCTGTCCGGAAAACCTTACAGCCTGTTGACTGCGGCCTCTGCAACATGCACCGGGCTTTTTGCTGCTATTATCTTCAGGGGCTTTTTTGAGTTTTCCGGCTTTTATAAACAGCCGTTTGAATGCACGATGCTCTCCTTGATCATCGCCCTTCTTTTTGTAACCCAGGAAGCTGTACACGGTGAACATGAACACGCATTATAAAAAGCACTTTTTATCCAATTCCTTTTTTCTGAGCTTAATCACGTTTATCTGGCCTTTTTACCTCTTCTTTCTTACAATACTTATCGCCAACTTTCTCGGGTCACGCGCACTCGGCGAATATTCCATCGTTTCTAACTACTACAGCCTTTTCGTCAATATTGCGATCATGGGGCTGAACGTTCTTCTCGTAAGGGAACTCTCCGTGCGCGATGACGGGAACTCCTATTTCATCAATGCTGTCTACCTGGGCATGTTATCCTCGTTAATCTCCATGGCCGCTGTCTGCTTTCTTGGCGTGATCATGGGATACTCTTCGCACATCAAAATGCTTCTTTTTATCTTCTCTTTAGGCATTGTGTTTGATGTCCTGATACTTTACTGCCAGTCCGCTTATCTCTCCCTCAATAAAATTCATATTTTTTTCTATATTTTCTTTACCAGCCTGATTATTTTGACCGCTTTACTGACATTCCTGATCATCAAAAAAGTCGATCTGTCCGTTATCGGACTGGCTATCGCCGCGATTAAAGCAGGTACGGCTTTCGCCAGCCTTTTTTTTCTTCACTCAGATAGATTTTCTCTCAGCCCCGCCCTCTTTAACTTTCATACTTTTAAAAGCATCATTTTTCTTCTGCCGATATTTTCCATACTCAGCATAATCGAGATCGTCATCCTGCGCATTGATATAGCCCTTCTATCGAAGATCCTTAACGAAATGGACGTAGCCGTTTACTCTATAGCGAAACGTTTCATTTTCTTTGTTTTTCTTCTGGCATTAAATCTGGCTATAGGGGCATCCCCTCTTCTTGCGAAAAAGCTTGCTGAAGAGCCCGGGCTCTTTTATCATCTCGAAGAAAGAATAACCGCTGTTCTTTTGGCCTTGTCAGCTTTCATCAATATCAACCTGTGGATCTTCGCCAAACCGATTATCTTTCTTTTCTTCGGCAAAGAATATGTGCAATCCGTAGACATACTGAGGATCCTTTCCTTATCCTGTGTTCCTATATTCCTTTCAACGTATTTTTCCAAACTGCTCATTATCGTTAACCATCAGAAAAAAGACCTCTACGCGCTTTTTCTTTGCTTATTATTATCACCGGTCCTTTACCTTTTCCTCTGCTTGAAATACGGCCTGCATGGATGCGGATACGCTTTTCTCTTCATGTCCTTTCTCTTATTTATTTTACGCAGTTTTTTCATCTGGAGATCGGACCCCCTTATCATAAAAAAGCTTCGCCCTTTAACGGCTAAATTCTTTTTTTCCGTATTGTTCTATGGCCTAACCCTTTTTATTGTCCAGAACATGTCACTTCCTCTTCAATGGACGGTCGTTCATGTTGTCTTTCTGGGATCGCTATTTCTTCTGCAGATCATGAAAATAAAGGATGTGGATATCCTGATCCATATCCTTAAAAAAAAAATATCCTCCTGATCATCAGCAAGAAAGACTGAAAGATGCTGAGCTGAAGAGAGATTCTGGAAGGCACCGCCGTGGAAAGAGGGGCGATTTATCCGGCCAGAGAAATTATTGCCATTCAGGAAGCGTTCGGGTTAAAGGTAGTAGATCCGGCATTTGAAAGAATAGAATATCCTCAGCATGATCGTCCACAGCCTTCTGACAAACCACAGAACATATATCGTTATGGCCTGGCCATAGCCGGCCGTGCATTTCTTCTTTTTAAGGCGCAATCTGGCTGTTATGACTTCTTTCATCATCTCCAATACGTGAAAAAGGATAATAACCGCCCATCCCCCCTTTACGATCAGCAGCAGGAGCATGGCCGTAACATAACAAGTGTAGTGTGTTACATAGATGAATAAAGGAAATTTTTTGTTCCACAACATCCTGTTAAAAAGGCAAACACAAAAAGAGCGCCTCATGTAATTTTTTAACAGAATTGTCCACGTCCTGGTATATTCTTTCTGCTTTCTGAGAATGCTGAAAAAATCCATTTTTTTAAAATTATGATAAACGATCATCTTTTTAAAAAATAAATACATTCTGACGTTTGCCTGCAAAGCCCTCAAGACATAGTCGACATCCTCGCCGGCAGCT
The DNA here is from genome assembly GCA_016929035.1 of Candidatus Auribacterota bacterium. Lineage (GTDB taxonomy): Bacteria > Auribacterota > JAFGBW01 > JAFGBW01 > JAFGJP01 > JAFGJP01. The sequence continues at coordinate 5,754 of JAFGJP010000086.1, forward strand.
GTTTTAAAAGACGTATCGAAAAGTCCTATCTTTTTTACCGATGCCGTTCTGAAAGCGCTGTTGTAAGTCGAAAGCAGTTTGCACTCAAAAACCTCTTTTTTGTCGCGCAGCTCCATTTCCGGGAACAGGGTCGTGTCAAGAAACCAGTATAAATTCATAAAATTTTCCAAAATATTTTTGCTGGGATAAGACAGATGGCTTCCGCCGACGGCGTCGTATTCAGGATGTTCTAAAAAAAATCCGACGATAGATTCCACCCAGTCCTTTTCCGGAATGCAGTCAGAATCCAGAAAAGCGATGATATCCCCGGATGCCAGCGTGATGCCCCTGTTTCTCGCGCTGGCCGCCCCTTTCTCCCTTTCATCATCCAAGACCACCGGGGCCTCTTTATTACTGGCGATAAAGCTCCGGACGACTTCTTTGCTTCGATCTTTAGAGCCGTTATCAACAACAATAATTTCATAGGGGCGCATGGTCTGTCTTAAAAAAGCGTCGAGCACAAGAAAAATATTATTCTCATCATTATAAAGCGGTATGACGACGGATACTTTCATATGATCATCTGAAACCATTTTTACGGTTTATGCAACGCGTTATGCCTTGCTGAGATAAATATATTGCACATAACTGTATTTTCTAAGAAAAGGCAACCGGTAAAACAGCCTGTCCAGCCAAGCAAACGGCAAATAGCATCTGTCTCTGAACAGATAAACAGGGATAAGCCGAAACATCAGCAGTTCAGGATACTCCACTCTGACCTGAAACTCTTTCTCGAGCGACAGGATCTTATCGTGACTGAAAGGAGTCTCCTTGCCGTCGCTGTATTTCGGCACATGGAAGCGCCCGACGATGTTTTTGCGGAACCACATGAGGAGAGGACTGGACGCGTTGTTTTCGCAGAAAAAAGCTTTGCCTCCATCACAAAGAGACCGCCTCATAATCTTTACAAAAGGATCAAATGGATCAATATGATGGAGGATCATGGACCCGAAAATGCAATCAAAAACGCCGAACCTGTCTATGTCCTGCGCTGATGCAATGAGGGCTTGAACATTGTCTATGTTGTTCACTTTGCAGAGAGAATCAATATTCTTTATCGCGACTTCACTCGTATCTATGCTGACAACCTTTGCGCCATGCTTGGCAAAAAAAAATGTTGCAAGCCCGTTCCCGCATCCGATGTCCAGCACCCTTTTGCCCCGAAGGTCTCCAAAAGACCTTAAGGCGGCAAGCAATACCGGATCGTTCATCCCTTTGATGCCCAGATGTCCTGTCTTCCCCTCAAGCTTTTTATGCATCTCATCCCAGAAATCCATATGCTCACTCTTTTTTTCCTTCAAGCGCGCCGCCAATGTCCGTTTCAGCTCTTTAAAAGATATTCTTTCCATCTATAAAAAAGAGGGATCGAAGTCAATTTTCTATAAAACTTGTTAAGAGAATAACTTGTCCGAAAGTACCTGGCGGCGACGTGAAGCAGAACTTTATACAAAGGTTTTCGGCCCCTGTAAACATAATATTCAAAAAGTATCGACTGCCTCTGGATCTGCTTTTTTGAAAAACCCTGAAGGTCTAATGTGGCCTTATATCTTTCCATCTCCGTATCAAGCTCAGACCTTATCAACCCTTTTTCTTTGGCAAGAGAATACAAATCACATCCGGGATATGGGAAAAAAACTTGAAGCTCGACAACGTCAGGCTGAGAAAGCCTGCAAAAAGAGATCGTTTCCTGAAAATCATTGAAGGTTTCCCCTATGATGCCGATCATGACATAGAAATTCACCTTCAACCCATGTTTTTTCGCTGATTGAACAGCCCGGAGAATATCTTCGTTTGATTCCTCACGCTTAAGGATCTCCCTTCGTATTTTTTCGCTTCCCGATTCAAGGCCGACATTGATCCGTCGGATGTTACATCTCGCCATTGCTGAAAAAAGAGTATCCAGCTCTTCTTCCTTTACTTTTGGCACAATGCGGAAATTCACTTCGAATGTCAGGGGCTTTGGCATCCTCTTATTGCAGGCCTCAAGAACAGAGCACAGATGCAGCGCCCATGGAACGCTGACGCCAAACGTTTCGATCTCCATGTGGAAACTTCTTGTTCCAGGGTAACGCCTGACAACATCTTCAATTTCCTTGACAATGTTTTCTGGTGACCGAAGTCTCACGTATTTTCCAGGGCTGGCTTTTCTCAAAGCATGATTGCAGCAGTATGAGCATAAATAAGGACAACCGCGTCCCAGTAGAATATGTCCGTTGGTATCCGGGAAGTGAACTGATCGCTGCCACATCTCCCTGTCGGGGAATGGAAGGCTGTCCAGGTCTTCCAGAAACGGACGCGTTGGGTTCTTCTCTATGTTTTCATCCTTTTTTATCCAGAGATTGAGAATATGAGAAGGCTGCTTTTTTTCTGACAATTGCCGGACCAGCTCTAAAGTCGGTATTTCTCCTTCGCCGATGCATAAGGCATCAAAATAATTTTCCTTCATGTCCTTTAAAGCTTCTTCTGGATAAATCGTGACATGAGTACCTCCTATCAGAAGAAAAATATCAGGATAAGCGTTCTTTATATACTTGGCGACGCCGGCAACAAAAGCATATTCAGAGGCAACCGCTGTAAAACAAATCAGTTGTGGGACAAATCTCTCTATCGCGTTATTGATCACAGCATGATTCGACGACCTTGTGAGGATAAGCAAATCCGTCGCATGTCCGTTTTTCTTCAAATAAGATGAAATATAGGAAATCCCGAAAGGAATGTCTTCCTGCCTCTGCAACGGCTTTGACTCTGACTGGGCATCCTGCGTTGTATAAATGAACAAGACTTTCATCATTTTTATCCCTAATTTCAATCCGCGCAAAAAAGGATATTTCGTTCTTTTATTCTACAGGGCCCAATCATAGTCTTCTTTTTCCACGACTTTTTGCTGGTCTGAGATAAAATATTTTGGATCAACGATTTTTTTATCGATCCTGACGGGTAAAGCTTCCTCGCTTCCGAATATTGAGGCGTAGTCTCCGTGAAAGCCATCGCAGATATCTCTTGCTGCGCACTGCTGGCACTTGAAGGAATAAACATACCCGCCCAAATTCCTTCTGTATTTTGCATTTTCGAGATAAAACGCCTCCTTGTTCTCAAAGTCTTTTTTCTTCGAACTGAATCGATTGATCAAAAAGCTCATCTTATGATAGATTTTTTTTGTCGGAGAGAGCAAAAACGGGAAAAGTGAAAGAAATTTCTGCATGGAAGACGCAGCAAAATGGAGACTCTCCGGCACGTTCATCGACCTCATGGAAATATCTCTGAGGCTTACGGGATGAGACAAATCTCCTTCTTTTATCTTCTGAGGAGTCATTGATGTCCACGTCCATGACACATAATCCCATTCGTGAATATCGTATGGCAGCTGCTGAAAATCATAGACCGATTTTCTGTGGGCTTCTTTCACCATGCAGATAGGGAAATATCTGACATTGCCTTCTATATTGTTTTCACTCAGAATATCCAGCGCCTCATCAAGATGAGGTGCTACTTCAGAATATCTTGGAACGTTTTCCGTTGAGCGCTTACCCTTTCTCAACTGGTCTTCAAAGGGATTGAACGTGATAAAATTCACAACTCGGGCACCCAGCTTGACCGCCAGAAGGGCTATCTCCTTCAATTCGGGAAGGGCCATTTTGCTCAGCACGCAGTTAAACCGGACAGGAACACCTGCCTCGACAAGGTTTTCCAAGCCCTGCATTAATTTTTTGCTGGCGCCTTTAACGCGAACGATCTTGTCAAAAGTTTCATTTAATCCATGAACGCTGACAAGACAATCCCTGATGCCAGACTCGGATAATTTCCTGCACTTATCCTTATCGGAAAGGACAAGCGCATTGGTAATAAGCGATGGGTAAAGGCCTATGCTTCTGCAGTAAGAAACAAGCTCATAAATATCCTTATAAATCGTGGGCTCCCCCCCCTGAAGGTCGACAGAATTATTATTATAAAAATTCTTCAACTGATAACAAATCTGCTTTGCTTTTTCTAATGACATGAAATCATGTTCCTTATGACTTCTCGATTCGATTCTGTCCAGAAAATAGCAGAAATGACATCGAAGATTGCATGTTTGCCCAAGCCAGAGGACTCCCCTGCGCGTGA
>JAFGJP010000087.1 GCA_016929035.1 Candidatus Auribacterota bacterium
AGAGTCATCCTTACGGAAGAACAGACGATCAGCGAAAAAGACATGACCCTTATTCCCCATACCCATCCTGCCGATGAGCTTGGTTATGGAAAAACGCAGCTGATCAAGCTTCTTTCTCTCAGCAATAAGATTTACGCGACGCTGGATATCCAGGAGATCATGAACGCTCTTATGGATGGTATTTTTGAGATCTTTCCATCAACGGAAAAGTCCGTTTTTCTTCTGGCAGACAGCCAGGGAAAACTGATCCCTTCGGCTTACAGGGTCAAAGATGAAAAGGAGACTCACATCCGCCTCAGCCATACTATCCTTGAGAAAGTGAAAGAAAAAAAATCGGCCGTTCTCAGCAGCAATGTTATGGGAGATTCGGATTACAAGTTTTCAGAAAGCATTCTTCTTGATAAGATCATGTCTTTCATGTGCTCTCCCATGTACATCAAGGATAACCTTGTCGGGATTTTTTATATTGACACCACGCGAATCGACGGAGCGTTTACGGAAGATGACCTGCGCTTCTTTCTCATGATATGCAATCAGATGGCCATGAGCGTTTACAATGCGAGGCTTTATTCCGAGATCAAAGATCTGGCCCAGTACAACGCCAACATTCTGACAAGCATATCAAGCGGCATCATCGTGATTGACAATGACAATATTATCCGGACGTTCAACAGGACTTCAGAAGAAATTTTTCATCTTCTGGCGGATGATGTCATAGGAAAAAATATTTCGAAAGTCAGCAAGCTGAAAGTCATCGAAGAAGCCATCAGCCAGATAAAGGACAGCGAGGACACCTCAAGCCGCGTGGAAGTCAGCTTTCAGGATGAAGTGGATGACCAGAGCAAGATCATAGGGCTGGGCATCTCTCTTCTTAAGGACCACAATCAGTACATCAAGGGAATTATTGCGTATTTCAAGGATCTGACTGAGATCAACAAGCTGAACCAGATGCTGCAGCGGTCCGAGCGCCTGGCTGCCCTTGGAGAAATGGCGGCAGGTGTGGCTCATGAGATTCGCAATCCGCTGAATTCCATAAGAGGTTTCGCCCAGCTTTTCAACGAGGGCATGGTGACCCCGCAAAATACCAAGGAATTTTCAGATATTATCATCAGGGAAGTGGACCGCCTCAACGGGCTGGTCGTGGATCTGCTCGATTTCAGCCGGGAGCAGAAGATCCAGAAAATGGAAATGGACATACGCCCTCTCATCGATGCCACCATTGCCTACGTCAGGCAGGGATGCCAGGATGAGACCGTTGAGTGGATTAAGAATTTTCCGGAGGAGAGCGTCAAAGTCGGGATAGATCCGGACAAGATCAAGCAGGTTTTCATCAACCTTTACCAGAATGCCCTTGATGCCTGTAAGGAAAAACAGAAGAAGGTGATAAAAACATCTCTTGTTACGGATAAAAAGGACATGCTGACAATAGCCGTCGAAGACAACGGCTCAGGCATGATGGAAGGCGTACTGAAAAAAATCTTTAATCCTTTTTATTCGACGAAAAAGCGTGGCAGCGGCCTCGGGCTTCCCATATGCCAGAGAATCGTGGAAGAACACGGCGGTTTTATCGACGCAGAGAGCCAGGAAGGCAAGGGAACGATATTCCGGATCTACCTGCCGATTTAAAAATGTGAAGTTTGAAATTTGAAGTTGATGGAAAGCAAATCCTGAGTTTAAAAATCTTTTATTTCATATTTTCAATTTCAAATTTGTAATCAGTACTGTCCGGTTATAAGTCAAACAAACATAACTGGTTAGAAGATTGACCCAGTTTGCTTGTGTAATTGATATTTTTAAGTGCTTGTAAGATAGGCACTTTTTCGAAAATGGTTATGCTCAAAATCTGTAAAATAACGTACATACTGTAATCAAGATTAAGCAGCTTTTTTATACGAGCGACTAAAACATACACGGTTATTGCGATCCAAATTTGTATTTTTATAGCATTGATCGAAGTTCCATAAAAAGCTTTTATGCGGAGATGTTGTTTGATCCATTTGAAAAAAAGTTCGATTTGCCAGCGGCTCCTGTACAGTTCTGTGAGAGTCAATGCAGGCAGAGTAAAATTGTTTGTTAGAAAAACAAAGAGAGTTCTTTTTTCTAAATCGCGATATTTTATGCACCGTAACTGCTCCGGGTATTTTTGCTTGGAGAGAGGACCTGTGAGTATAACGGTTTGATCGCACAGAAGGCCTGTCGATTTGTCGACAGAACGCGAGTAGATTCTCCGGCAAATCACTTTGTTCTTGGTGCGAACAAGAAAAAAACTTGCTTGCTCTTTCAAAAGATAAAGGCGATGAAAGTCGACGTAAGCACGGTCCATAATATAAAGAGAACCAGGTTCCGGCACAATATAGTCGAGTATATTGACATCGTGTATTGCTGCGCTTGTCACTCTGATAAAACAGGGAATGGAACTTTGCAGGTCTAAGAGCGTATGTATTTTGACTGCTGATTTTCGCTTGCGGAACTGCGCCCAGGGAAATAAAGAAAGACACAAGTCGATTGTTGTAGAATCGAGAGCATAAATCGCCTGATCTAAATCGATGCCAAAGGAATCGTTGGCATAAAGTTTTCTGGTTGATTGGATTAAAATGTGTGCAAAATCGGCGTAGATTCGCCAGTCGCGTTTTTCGTTTGCTTCGGCCAGGGTTGTTCGTGATACTTTTCCACGAAAACCCATATGATATGTTTTTTTGTTCATTGATCGCAGACAGGTTTCGATATCGCGCAAACTTTCTCTGTAGGTTAATTGGGCAAATGCCATGCATAAAAATTGATCGAAACATGAAAACTTTTTTACGTTGTAATGGCCTCGATATCTTTTTACACATTTGCGGAACTCGTGCAATGGAAGAAAATCCATGATTTGGGAGAAGATGGTTTTTCCATGATTCATTGGTCACTCCTTTTTGCCTGTGCAATGAAAAAGAATGACCAAAGTATAAGTATGATTTCAAATCGATTACATGTCTTTTATGATATAATTGTTTCATTTATAGATAGTTCCATAATATTTATAATCACTTAACCGGACAGTACTGATTTGTAATTTCTTTTTCACTTGCAATAAAACAGGCAAAATGCTATTTTTTCATCTTATTTGGTTTATCTAACCAGGATCATTTTCTCAATAAAAGTATAAGTGCCCATAGCTCAATAGGATAGAGCGTTTGGCTACGGACCAAAAGGTTGGGGGTTCGACTCCTCCTGGGCACGTTTTTCTTTCCAGTGTTATCCTCTATAGTTACGTAAATTAGGGTGATTTTACTTGATTTTTGTTATTCCTGAAAAAGCCCGATTTTACCCGTTTTTTTACAGGTTTTTGGCACAAATCTGACACACCCTTAAACAGCAAAAACTAGCTTTAAAAGCAGTCTTGAAGTCATCGGCAATTTAAAATATAAAAAAATTAGTGAAAAAAAGGGACGCATAATCTATAGAAGAAAAAGAAGAACTGACTATTTTTAATATATCTATTTTGCAATAAGGTAGTTATAAAAAGTGTCCTCATTTTCGAATTTTATGCATTTTTTTTAGAAATATTTTATAGAAATATATTATAATATTAAATATTTAGATTATATATAAATACTATAAAAGCCTGAAAAGCCTGCCATTATTAGGTAGGCTTTTTTGATTATAAGACGGATATATTGCAATTCGTGTTTTGCTTAATTTTAAGA
>JAFGJP010000088.1 GCA_016929035.1 Candidatus Auribacterota bacterium
CTGAAGATGCTCACGCCGTCTGACGGCCCCTCCGGCATTGAGAACTTTGTTCTTCAAACAGTTAAAAATGCAGGCGCCGCAGCATGCCCTCCGTTCTTTATAGGGATAGGCATAGGCGGGAATTTCGAGACTTGCGCGCTTCTTGCTAAAAAAGCCCTTCTGCGGGCACCTGGAAAATTTCATGAAAAGAAACATATCAGGGAGCTTGAAATCACACTTCTTCAAAAAATCAACAGTCTTTCAATCGGCCCTATGGGCATGGGCGGGAAAGTGACAGCGTTTTCTGTTGCTATCGAAGAAGCCCCTTGTCATATCGCCTCACTTCCTGTTGCTGTCAACATCGACTGTCACAGCCACAGGCACAAAAGGATAGAATTTTGAAAACAATACCTGTTCATCTGCCGTTAACAGGAAAACAGATCCTCCAGCTGAGAGCAGGAGATTTTCTGACCCTCAGCGGCTCTGTTTATACAATGAGAGATGCGGCTCATGAGCAAATAGACAATATGCTCAATAAAAACCAGAGCCTTCCTTTTCATCTTCAAAATGCAGCCGTTTACTACGTTGGGCCGACACCTTCTCCTGATGAGCGTTTTGTCTTTGGTGCTGCCGGCCCCACAACGTCAGGCCGCATGGACAGGTACACCCCTCGCCTTCTTGAAAAAGGATTGAAAATCATGATCGGCAAAGGGAAAAGAAGCCCTGAAGTCGTGAAGGCGATTGAACAGAATAAAGCTCTTTATCTGGCGACAATCGGCGGCGCCGGTTCCTATCTTGCCAGCAAAATCCTTTCCTCAAAAATGATCGCTTTCGAGGACCTTGGCCCGGAAGCCATACGCCTTATCGAGGTCAAAGACTTCCCCTGTGTTGTCATCAATGACGCTTATGGAAATGATTTTTACAGGGGAACATTTCTGGTAAAGTGATATTCGTTTTGTCCGTTTTGTCCGTTAGATCCGTTAGGTCAGTTAATTAGCCGCTAAGAGCGCTAAGAATGCGAAGGGGAAAGGGATTCGCCTACGGCGAAGAAAAGCAAAAAGAAGTATGAGCCACGAAGGGCCATTAAGTACACTAAGGGGAAAAAATATATGACTCAAAACCTTCTCTCCATTCTCTTAAAATGGGTATAAAAAAAGTCAAATGATAGGCAAACTTCGTGTCTCTTCGTGTTCTTCGTGGCTAAAGTTTCTCTTTTTTTTATTTGTGTTTATTCGTGTGAATTCGTGGCTAAATTTACAATCATCATGCAAAGCACACCTTGAACTATTGACTATTCGCTATCGACTTTCTTTTCCTCTTCTTCTGATATCGCGTCAGAGAAAAAGCTTTTCCGGGTCTTTCCGTTGATTTTTAAAAGACCTTCGTTATAAACGATCTGGAGGTTCCTTTCATGGGAGAGCGTCATATAGGTGAGGCATTCGATAATCTTATAATAAGTTCTTTTCAGATCCAGTTTTTCAGAAAGAGTTGTTTTCACCTTTTCGCGAAAATGCATATGCTTTCCATCTTTGATGCGAAGATAGATCAAATAAACATTGCTCTGCCCCTGAAAGCAGGAATAAAGCCAGTCCCTGGGCTTTAATTTAAGAAAACTTTCCCATCCGAACGGCGTAAGGTATTCTTCTTTCGCAAGAGAGGGATTGTTCGTGATGTCTTCTTCTCCTTCCTGAAGACCGATCAGCCCGTCCGCAGGAAAAATCTCATCAAAAAGCTCCTGAAATTTAATTTTAAACATTACCATTAATCCTTCTTGTATTTCTCCAAGGCTTTCCTTGCTGCCTTGCGCTCAGCCTGCTTCTTGCTGAACCCTCTGCCGACGGCTACCTCTTCACCATTGACGTATACGGCAACCGTGTACTTTTTTCTGTGCTCCGGGCCTTTTTCCTCGAGGATCCTGTACTCCGGAAGAACATGATAATTTGTCTGAGTAAAATTTTGAAGGTTGCTCTTGTAATTGAACTCTTCCTGCAACTGTTCGACATCATCGATCAGCTTCTGGAAGTACCTGCGGCAGAAATTGATTGCCGGCTCATAGCCGCCGTCGATATAAATGGAAGCGATCAGCGATTCAACAAAATCGCTGAGAAGCGACTGGCTCAGGCTCCCTATCTGGTTCTTCTCGCTGTTCCCGATAAGAATAAACCTTTCCAGATTGAGAACCTTTGCAATGTCTGAAAGCATGTTCTTGCGTACGATAACGGACCGCTTCACCGACAAATTTCCCTCTGCATCGTGCGGATACTGCTTAAAAAGCATCTCCGTGATGATCATCTGGAGCACAGTGTCGCCAAGAAACTCAAACCTTTCATAATGGGAAACCGGCCACCCGGGGTTTTCGTTCAGGTAAGACGTATGCGTCATGGCTTGAAGAAGAAGACTCCTGTTTATGAAATGATAGGAAATAATGCCTTCGAGAACTTCCAAATTTTTTAAAGACTCATCGACTGTCATAATTTTTCAAAAAGCTTTTCAGCATTTCTTTCTTTTTTGAGTACAGGTTAAGAAACTGGATGCCGATGATGAACACATTCGGCCTTTCGTGGATTTGCTCCACAGACCGGTTCAGCTCATTATCTTTATCCTCAATTTCCCTGACCCAGGTCACACGGCCGGAGATATCCAGGATCTCCTCCTCGCCGGAAACAGAAATCCTGAGATTGACGATAGTAAAGACTTTAATGGGAACAGGAATGAGGCAGGATGCCCCTCCCATGCTTAAGTCCCTGGTATTTCCACGGATAGGATTGAGAGAAGAGGTCTCTTTTTCAAGGATAATGACTGTTTTGAGATTAAAGCGCTTGCTTCTTCTTCTGTTTATACCGCCAAAAGCCATAGTGCGTTCCTTTATTTTTTCATTGTTACATAAAATATTTTTTTTATCAATATATGATAATACTTGAAATTATAAGGTTACAGAAAACTTTTTTATGATAAAATGTCCCTTTTTCAAAAGGTGTATGTATGGTGAGCTTAAAAAGAAAAGACACCTATTTTATCTTTGATCTGGATGGGACACTGGCTGATACTCTCCGGGATATCGCGAAGTCTGTCAACTTCATGCTGCAGAAAATGAATCAAACGCCTAAAAAGATTGAAGATATTAAAGCGGCTGTGGGATCCGGCATCCATGCGGTTGTCAGACAACTGACAGACTTTCAGGACGAATCACGGATAGAAAAAGCCGTTTCTCTTTTCCGCAAGCATTATGAAAAGCATCTTCTCGACAACACCCTCCTTTATGATGGCGTCAAAGAATTTCTGGGACTTCCTGACGTCATGGCAAGCGTTATCAGCAACAAACCTGAGATTTTCACGAAAAAAATCTGTGCAGACCTCGGTATTCTCAAAAACCTCGACGCCTGCTTCGGAGGCCACGGCACTTTCCCTCATAAACCAGACCGCTCAGGTGCCGCGCACATCATCGATACTTTCGCTGACGGCCGGACCCCTGTCCTTGTGGGAGATTCTGCCGTCGACAGGGAAACAGCTCTCAACGCTCATATCCTTTTTTGTTTTGCGCGGTACGGCTACGAAAACAATGAAGTTAAAAAAAGCCTGCCTGCCGACTTCGCCATAGACAGCTTCCGGGATATGAACAAATTATTCTGTTAAGTCCATTTGAAAACAACGAGATACAGGATCCAAGATTCAAGATACACGATAAAAAAACAAATTCAAGACGCAAGAATCGAGAACCGCGATGTGCTACGCAAAGATGACTGAAGGTTAGACACAAAGAACGCGAAAAAAACAGGACATCAGATTATCAGGAGACATGGGGACAGGATATCAGGAAACCAGGACATCGGAAAAAGGGAAACACCTGATAACCTGATATTCTGATACTCACTACCTGATACTCTGATGACCAGATAATCCTTATTTTTCACTTCACATTTCAAACTATTTTTTGTTTTCTTTTTTTCTTATCTTGCATCGTGCATCTTGTATCCTTTTTGCTTTTCAATTGACTCTTTCTAAAAAAAAATATAAATTCTTTTATATTGTGATTTTTTTCACATTTAAAGTAGAGGGCTCCCTGTGCCTAAAAAAAACATACCGAAACTGGCCATACGCAGGCTCTGCATCTATAAAAGAATGCTCTCGCGACTCCTTGAAAAAGAGCAGGAAACAATATCTTCCAAAGAGCTTGGCAAGCTGACAAGCATTCCCGACTACCAGGTCAGGAAAGACATCAGCTTCATCGGTGAAATAGGGGTAGCACGCAAAGGCTATAATATAAAAAAGCTCAATGATCACATCATCAACTCCCTGGGTCTCATAGAGGTATGGAACACAGCCATTGTGGGAGTCGGGCAACTGGGGACAGCCCTTCTCAACTATCCCAGGCTCAAGGAAATGGGCTACAACATCCTGTGCGCTTTTGACATTGATCCGAAAAAAATCGGCAAAAAAACAGGCGGGATAACTATTTTTCCCTCTGACAGGATCACTCCGACTGTCAGAAAAAACCAGATCAAAATAGGGATCATCTGCGTACCCCCTGGCGCAGCACAAACAGTTTGTGACGCTCTTGCCAAAGGCGGCATAAGAGGCATACTGAATTTCGCCCCTATTGCTTTGAACATCCCGGCCCATATCGTTAAAAGAGAAATCGACTTTACCGTTGAGCTGGAATTTATTTCAGCTGTCCTCAACCTGATGAAGAAGAAAAGAAGCTGAAGCGCTTCGCGCATATCATTTAAAAGTAGCCACGAAGAACACGAAGGGCCACTAAGTTAATTGCACTTCGTCAATTATATAATAATCAACCAATTCTTTATCTCATTGCTTTCTCTTGATTACTTGTTTTTTTCACAAAAGGAATGCTTCGCATAAATGATTATAGTCTCATTAGAAAAACACAGGGAATGCAAAATATATTAAATTTTTCGCCATTGGCGAAAAACTTCGTGTTTCTTCGTGTTCTTCGTGGCTAAACCTATAATCATCGTGCGAAGCACACCTTCTCAAAGGCAGTAATAAAGAAGATAGATCTTTCCGTATTTTTTTTCTTTGTCAGGAAGAATGTCTAATTGTTTCAGCTGATTTAAAAAGAATTGAGGTGCTTCCAGGACAAAAATCCCCTTTTTTTTGACAAGACTGAAGGCATTCTCCATAAAATCCCGAATGATCTTTCTTTCAATCAGCGCCTCGAAAGTGGCATACGGGGGATCATAAAAAAGGGTGTCAAAATAACTTTCATAATCCCGATTTTCAATTATATGACGGACATCATCCAGAAAAAGCACTTTTCTTTTATCTTCTTCAGAAAGGATCCGGCTGCAGTTCTTCTCTATAAGCAGGCGCCTTTTTCGGCTGTTTTCAACAAAGACAACCCGGCTGGCCCCCCGGCTCAGGGCTTCCAGTCCGATACTTCCTGAACCGGCGTAAATATCCCCAAAAAAACAATCTTCAACCCTTTTTGCCAGGGTGCTGAAAAGGGCTTCCTTGACCCTGTCAAGAGTGGGGCGAAAGTCTCCTCCGCCTGAAGAGAGTATCTTGCGCCCCTTGTATTTGCCTGCAACAATTCTCATAAAAACTATCGTATCAAATCTTTTATCTCAGGATGCACGCTGTCATTTCTCTTCTATCTTCCGCAATTTCGCAACGTCAATGACCGAAAAGCTTTTTGTTTCAAAAAAGATAACGTCTTTTGATACGCGGGAAAGGTAAAAATCCGTCCTGTCCTCAACAATTGAAATCACGCTGTTTTTTAAAGGACGCGACACATAAAATCTCCCTTGAAGCGCATGTTCCCTTGTAAAATCCGGCTTGTAAATAATAATATAATCAATACCGCAGCGCTGGCAGATCTCCAGGCATTCCTCACGGGAACGCGAGTAAACGATCTTTGCGTTTTCAATGAGCCTTTCCTTTCTTTCGGGATAAGAATCTTTAAAAAAGGGAATGATCATCTCATCGCTGATAAAAACAGATCTTTTTGAAAAGACAGGCACGTTATCCAGCACATAGACATTTCCTGCAAATACAGCGTCGCTCACCGTGTTCCTAAGTTCCATAAAAAGGCTTCGCCACTGTCCTGTAAAATGAAGAAAACCGTTATAAGGAACAATCCGCACGTCTGTAAACGTGAAGAAAAAAACCAGCAGAATCGTCCCGAGAAGAAGACCTTTCTCTTTCATTTTTCCTGCCAGGCCGGCAAATCCAGCTCCCACTATGAAAACCGAAGAGAGAGAAAGAGGGTAGAGATACCGGTAAGGGTAATAAAGACGAAAGAAAAAAATCCTCGCCAGAAGATAAAGGATAAGCGATGAAACGATCAGGGCAAAAAGAAATGCTTTTTCGCTTCCCTTTTGCCTGGCCAATCCCCAAATGCCGGCAAAGAAAAGCAGGAAAGCGCTGATCATACCTACTGGATCTGTCTTTTCCTGACCGTATCCGATTTCATAGCTTCGGCTCCACGAAGCAGCAAAAAAAGGTGAAAAAAAGTAACCTAAAGATTCCTTGACCGGATTTTTCATGGGCAAAACGGGAACGCGCCCTTCTTCAGCAAACTCCTCCATTCTTTCTGCCTCTTTAAATGTGACAAGATCACCGGGAGACTCATCAAAATTGAAGAGAAGAAAAGCAGAAACAAGAAAAAAGACAATAAGAATCGCCGCCTTCCCTCTTGGCCACATCCTGAAAATAAAAATCTGGACGGCCAGAAAAGCGCCGGCAAAAAGAAGTGAAACAGGGTAGAGAAGTCCGCATAAGAGGACCGTCAGGGAAAGCCCGGGCACCCAGGACCTGACGGTAAAATATATCATGAAAAGAACAAGCGGGATATAAAAGGCCCGGGGAAGTCCGCCGGACATGCGGTTTAAAAAAAAAGGGTCATGGAGAAAAAGAAGGGTAGACACAGCCCCGGCAAGAAGGCCGCGGATGTTTTTACCGATAAGAAATACCATCCATACGCTTAAAGCGTAAAGAAGATGTGAAAGCAGCTTTGAAAAAAGCAAAGCATCAAAAAATACACCGGAGAACCGAAAAAGCGCTTTCCATCCCGCTGGAGCCAGCTTTTCGCTCATATCAGCGAGGGGATCATTTGGGAAAAGCGACGGATCTTTCATGCGGTGCAGAGTATAAGCAACGTTGCGCATATCATTGTTTATCCAAAAAAGATCCTCATAGATCACTACCTGATGTCGCATGACGGCAATAAAATATAGGAGGACAAGAAAAAGAAAAAACGCCTCCTCAAAAATATCTGTGGGTAGATTTTGGCAGAGGCAAATCACCAAGTGTATGATATAAAGCTACTTCAAGCGTTTCATAATA
>JAFGJP010000089.1 GCA_016929035.1 Candidatus Auribacterota bacterium
CTTCTTCACGGCTTTCACCATGTGGATTATTCTGCCGTCTCGAAAGAAGCCGCCTCCAAGCATCTCACCAAAGGTAAAGAGATACTTAACTCTTTTTTCTCCGGGCAGGACCATGGTTTCAGGGCTCCTTATCTTCGCTACAGCGAAGAAATCCGCGATCTCCTGATTAAGGATAATTTCCTTTTTGACAGCAGCCGAACGATCTTTGTCAGTAATGAATCCGTAAAAATAGGTCCGCACGACCGGGCTATCCTGCAGCGCCTGTACTCTCCTGAACCTTTTGAAAAGAAGCTCTCTCTTCCTTTTGATGACGCAGGGCTTCTGGAAATACCCGTCACTCTCCCTGATGACGAGATCCTTATCGACCGATTGAAAATCAGAGATAAAAATAAGATCTTTCAGATCTTTCAGAACATCTCTGATAAGATATTTGCCGACCAGGAAGCCTACATCATGCAGCTTCACCCGGAGAGAATACCTTTCCTGTACGATCCTCTTCGTGAATTCCTTGCCGGGCTTGCGCGCCGTAACATATGGATCACTGATCTGCTCAATCTGGCCAGGTGGCAAAAAAAGACCATGCCGGTTTTCTATAGGATTGATGAAAATAAACAGGAAATCCGCTATAATCATCTTTCAGGGAGAAAAGTTCTGGGAAGGAATCTATCATTTGAAGTCCAGGATGACATGATACGGTTTCAGAGCGAGCTTCTACCTGTTATTTTTGCCGGCTCGGGCAATGACCCAAAGCTTTACCAATCACTCGAGAGAGACGGCTTTTTCGTAACAGGCAGTGAGGATCTCAAAAATAAATGCTCTCATATCATAAGCGGCGAATCCTCTTTTGATGCCATGCGCTATCGAAAGCTCCGGAAAGCCCTGATGCTTACAGGTCGCCCTCTTCTTTTCTGCAGCAGGTGGCCTGAAGGGAAAAACGGGGTTTTTTGCCTCAGCGGAGACATCGACGCTTTAACCATTGGTGATTTTTTTTCAAGATTCAAACATTTTTCAGGCGATAAATGATAAGACTATTTGATATAATAGTTAGTGTTTGTCTTATTGTCATTACAATACCTATCATGGGAGCGACCTATCTTATCATCAAGCTGCTCTCAATGAAAGAAAATCCGGTCTATGTCCAGGAAAGGATCGGGAAGGACGGCAAGATCTTCAGATTTTATAAGTTTCGCAGCATGAAGTCGTCAGCCAATGATGTCAGCCATAGAGAATATATTAAAAAATGGATAAAGGAGAACCAGCCCTATACTCATGATAAAAATGGAACTCCCATTTACAAGATGCTTGACGACCCCCGGATCACAAGTACAGGGAAATTTATCCGAAACTATCACATTGACGAGCTGCCTCAGCTTTTTAACGTGCTGAAAGGAGATATGAGCCTGGTAGGACCCCGTCCGGCTATTCCTTACGAAATCGAGTATTACGAAGAAAAGGATATGAAAAGATTTTCCGTTCTTCCCGGTATGACAGGCATCTGGCAGGCCGAAGGGAACAAGCTGATCTCTTTCAGAGACATGATCGATATGGACATTTCTTATATTGAAAACAGATCGTTTATACTGAACTTAAAAATACTTTTAAAAACATTTCTGACGATCCTGGGAATAAAGACGCACTGGAGACTGGTAAAATGATCAATCTGGGCATCATCGGCTGCGGATACTGGGGAATGAACCTTGTCAGAAATATTGTCGAATCAGACAAGACAAAACTTCTTCTTGCCTGCGACTTCTTTCCGAAAGCCATCGAAAGGATCAAATCTCGGTATCCGGCTGTCGGCGTATGTCTTGACGCTGAAGAAGTCTTTCAGAACAAGGATATCCATGGCATCGTCATCGCGACAGACCCGAACAGCCACTTTGATCTCGCCAAAAAGGCCATCCTCAGCGGCAAGGACGTCTTTGTCGAAAAGCCGATGACAACAAGCTCAAAGACAGCGATGGAACTGATCAAGCTGGCTGAAAAGTATGAAAGGATCCTGATGGTAGGGCACACGTTTGAGTTTTCTCCCGCCGTCATCAAAGGAGAAAAAATCGTCAACTCCCAGCTCGGCAAAGTGATTTATGCTTCCTTTTCACGGGTCAATCTTGGCCTTTACAGAGAAAATGTCAGCGTTCTCTGGGATCTGGCCCCTCATGATCTCTCCATCATGTACAAATGGTTCAAGCAAATGCCGGACACGGTAAGCTGTTTTGCAAACTCCTTTATGCTTTCCAGCGACGACCTTCCTGATATTGCTCTCATGCGACTGACCTTTGAATCACGTATGGTCGTCAATATCGAAGTCAGCTGGGTATTTCCTCTTAAGATCCGAAAAATCGTTGTTATCGGAAAAGAACGAATGATGGTCGTGAATGAAGCCATTGATGAAAAAATTAAAGTCTACGATAAAGGCGTGGAGACCAAAACCCCGGAGAGTTTGAGCCAGTACAAGCTCATTTACCGCTCCGGAGATGTGGTCTCCCCTTACGTCGAAACATATGAACCTCTGCGGAAAGAAATCGAGCATTTTGCCGACTGCATCACAACGCGCTTAAAGCCTGAAACCGATGGGGAAAACGGGCTCAGGGTTGTTCGAATAATCGAAGCCGCTGAAAAATCATATAAAAATGATGGGAAGGTGATTCGGCCATGAAAAAGTATAAAATCTATAACAATGTCCTTATCGGCAAAAATTCCCAGATCGGTGACTACGCTATTATCGGAAAACCACCGAGAGGTTTCCACGATGGCGACCTCTATACGCGCATCGGCATGAACGCTGTCATACGGGAGTTTACTGTTATCTACGCAAGCACGCGCATCGGCAACAGCTTCCAGACAGGGGTCGGCACCAGAATCAGAGAAAATAATATTATCGGCAACGACGTGAGCATCGGGACCAACGCTGTCCTGGAATTTTCTAACAGGATCGGAAACGGTGTGCGCATCCATTCGAACTGCTTTCTTGAAATGGCAACAATCGAAGATTTCGTCTTCATGGCACCTAATGTTGTTCTCACAGACGATCCCCATCCCATGGGATGCCCCAAGTGGAAGGAATGCAAGGGAGGCGTCACGATAAAGGCCTACTCCCGGATAGGAGCTAATACGACTATTCTTCCAGGCGTCATTATCGGGCGAAACTGTCTTATCGGAGCCGGAAGCGTTGTAACAGAAAACATACGCGACAACTCCGTTGCCTATGGGAATCCTGCTACAGTCGTCAAAAGCATAAGCCATCTGAAATGCCATATGGGCTTTTTTGATAAAGTCTATGACTGGCCACCTTATACGAACGCCGACACCCATTACAGGGATGACAGAAGAAAATTCAGGCGACTGAACTGCCCTGTCTTTGTCCGATACGGACGCACGAGAGACTTTTTTTCAACGATCAACTTCAACGACCAGGGCGTTCGCATCCCTTCAGAAAAAAAGCTTAAGCCAGGACAGCTGCTGAATCTTGAAATCCTCGCAACAGAAGACAGGCTTATTGAATGTCAGGCCAAGGTCATCTGGTGTTCGCCGGAGATAAACAAATTCGGCCATTACGAAGCAGGAATGATCTTCATCAACATCAGCAACGAAGACCTGGAAGTCA
The DNA here is from genome assembly GCA_016929035.1 of Candidatus Auribacterota bacterium. GTDB lineage: Bacteria > Auribacterota > JAFGBW01 > JAFGBW01 > JAFGJP01 > JAFGJP01. Next base: position 3,605 of record JAFGJP010000089.1, read on the forward strand.
TTAAAAAAGAGCTGGAAACGTGATGTCCGTTTGGTCCGTTGGGCTTCGCCAGCTCTTAGCCCGCATATTTCCCGCCGTAGGCGGACAGGCATGTTCCCTTGAAAACGGGGAACAAAGCGGGCATACCCCGGCAGCCCTCTGCTGTTTTGCTAAGCAAAACAAAGTGCGAGGACAAAGCATGTTTAAATTGTGTAACGATTTAAACAGCCGGCCCTTCGGGTGGATATTTCATGATTTTCATGAAATATCCAGATTAGCTCATGGTCCGTAGTATAGCCGAGGGATGTGGGACGAAGAACTAAGTACTAAGAACAAGGAAGTAAGAAGTAAAAAATTCCAAATGACAAATTCAAAAAAATGTCGTGCAAAGCACTGTTTGTCCTGAGAGATTATAATGAGTCGAAAGACCCTGCCCGCCAAAAGCGGGTCCGCCTATGGAGGAAACGATTGAC
>JAFGJP010000009.1 GCA_016929035.1 Candidatus Auribacterota bacterium
GCCCGCTTCCTCGGCTTCGCTTTCTGTTTCAGGAATAATAAAATGCTCCTTGAGCGCGCTCAGCCGGGACTCACCGACACCCGGGATGCCGAGAACATCCTCTTCCGTGAGCTCCCCGTCATATGACCGGACGCGCCTGAAGACCTTGTCCGCCAGCTTGGGGCCAAAGCCGTCAACAGAAAGAATGTCTTCAAGGGTCGCTTCAGAAAGGCTGATTTTTCTTTTCTTTTTTGAAGGCGGTTCCTCCTTTTGACAGGAAACCTTTTCTCTTAGCCCGTCTTTTGAAAAAGAACGGAATTCATGAAGTGCGTAATTTTTATCCTTCTCTTCTTTTCCTCTGACAAGATGCACGTGCATGGAGACGATAAAGAGAAAAAGCAAGCTGATCAGAATAAACGATAATCTGGGACCTTTCATAAGAGATTCTCTGCGATAAAGAGGATATCGGATTATCGGGGTATCAGGTAGTGGGTATCAGAAAATCAGGTTATCAGGTTTTTTTTACCTGATATTCTGGTCTCCTGATATTCTGGTCTCCTGATATCCTGCCTCCTGCTATTCTGATAATCTGATATCCTTTTTTTTAAGGTTTTCTTTTTTACCTTATTCTTTTTCCTTGGGTTTTATTTTTCCGCCATTCAGGCTTTCGACCTTCATAAGGAGTTCATTCATCTCCTTGAGAATGGTCTTCAGCTTGTTGTTCTCCTCTTTCATGCTTCTATTCATTTCTTCCAGACGGTCTTTTTCCTTCTTGAGTCTTTTTTTAAAGACCTCGAATCCTCCGCCGTCATGAAGCTCTTTATCACGAAACTCTTCCAGATGAGATTCCGTATAGGTCAGGTGAACACGCGAATTATCAGCAACGCTCGAGCCCTTGACGATAAAAAGCTTGTTGCCTGACTCCAGACATTCCTCGACTATGGTAAAATCATACACGTCCTTCTCATCCAGCTGCTTCCCGATAAGATAGAGTATTTCCGAATTCAGCATAATGGCCTCCTTTTAATCATTTCCTGCAAAATGAAACTCCTGCAAAATGAAACATTTTGCAGGAAATGGAGCTAGCCGTTAAAAAAACCTAATATTAACTTAATATGAAAAAGATTCAACCGATTTTTTCTATCTGGCCATTTCCTCAGCTGGTTCAAAATTCGTAAAAAGAACAAACCCGCTGTTTTTCCAGAGAATAAAAAGAGGAACAGGCGACTTTTCATCAAGCTCCTCAAAATCTTCTTCATAAGAAAAACAAAATATCCTTTGTCTTTTGAGCATCACGAGAAACTCGTCCAGTTTTTCCACGTAATAGCCTTTGTCCAGATGTTCTTCAAACTGGACCTCCCTCTTTTTTTCCACCAGCACGACCCTTTCTCCCACATAAAAAGGAAGCCCATGGAGAAAACAGCGGAAGCTGGCAATACGGTCTCCCGGCAATTTGTTCGAAAGGATGATCTCAGCCGGCCTTCTCGGGCTGAAATTTTCTCCGAGCGATTCTTCAAGCATCCATGCCGATATCATGGCCGAGGCGTAAAGAAAAGCGCTGAGAGAACCGAAAACAATCCATTTTTTACCATCCTTTTTCAAGACGTCCGCTGTAATGATGCTGAGCGCCGGATAGACGGGAAGGATGTATCCGGGCAGTTTGGAGCCGGATAAAGAAAAGAAAACAAGCGGAACAATGATCCAGAGATAAAGAAAAAGATATCTTTTATCCTGAAAAATCAGCTTCCTGCTGACAAAAAGCCCTTTAACGGTCCAAAAGGTCCAGGGAAGCATGCCTGCAAGAAGGATCCCCAGAAAATAGTAAAACGGCCGGCTTCTCCCATGCGCCGTTGTTGCGAACCTCTGCAAAAGATGATAGTTTAAAAAATAGGACAAAAGGCCCTTATTCTTTATCATCACAGTGACAAACCAGGGAAGGACGATAATCAGAAAAACAAGCCAGGGGGCCGGAGCAAAGATCTTTTTTGCCTTTTCCCTGTCCCTTGTTACCAGAAAAAAAACAAGCGCAACAATAAATACCAGCAGAAAAGCCACCGGCCCTTTGACCAGAAAAGAAAGCCCCAGATAAACCGCCACGGCAAACAGGCCTTTTCCTGTCTGCACGAACTGCCAGAAGGAGCAAAAGACGAGCAGCATAAGAACGCTGAGGATCATGTCCGGGCAGAGGATCTGGCTCCAGATATAGTACTGGAGCGAAAGCGCCAGAACAAAGCTTGAGAAAAACGCCAAGTCCTTTTTTTCAGGGAAAAGAGCCTTTGAAAAACGATAGGTCCCAATGATTCCAATTAACGCGAATACCAGGACAGGCAGTCTTGCGGCAAATTCATTTTTTCCTAAAACAGATAACGACGCGGCAACCATCCAGTAAACGAGCGGAGGCTTGTGAAAGTGCTTGACGGCGTTGAGGCGCGGTGTGATGAAGTCTTTTGATTCGACCATCTCCCTCGCGATTTCCGCGTACCGGCCCTCATCCGGCTCTCCCAGCCCCCTGAGACCGAGAAGCGGCACATATAAGAGCATGATTAAAAGAATAAAAAAAACTTTTTTATTTATTTGATTATTCATAAAATAATTCTGCTGGGATTTTCAACGTTATATTTCCAATATGCTGAATTATTACAAATATATTCGCTTAATTGTTTTGTCTTGCTTTATTTTTTTCATTGTCTCCGCTTTTCTTAATCTTATTCACTGTATAGACATTACCCATCAAAATCGTATTATGTGCTTCAGCAAGTTTTTTCTTTGACAATTCAGGATGATTTTTTATCAAAGCTTTGTAGTCGCCCTTTTTCATTATAAAAAATACTCTCTCACTCCGACCAAGTTCCTGAACTACAAAATCCATATCAGCCTCGATGAACCATTCTTTTCTTTCATCGTCTTCCAGCTTCCCTGCTCCGAATCCAAGCTCATCCCTCCAGTTGACGATTCTCACTCTTTCTTTAAGATAAAAGGGAACAGCCTGGACGTAGCTGTTGTAGCAGTAAAGGATATCTTCCTGCTTTTTTTCCTCTTTGAGCTTCATAATGACCTTTTTGCCGGAGAAAAAATCCTCGGCCTTCTCGAATAGGCCGATAAAGGCCGTTTCAAGAAACAGCATCATCATGATCTGAACAAGATAAGCGGCGATCCTCTTCCTTCTGCGGAAAAAAAGATAAGCGGACAATACCCATCCGCCTAGAAGACATGCCCCCAGGACAAAAACAAAGGTGAAGAGAGGTCTCAGCACAGGTTTTTTAAAGACAACCCACACCATGTAGGCGGCAAAAAGGGTCATGAGAAGAGCGCCGGAAGCAAAAACAATGCGAGCTTCTTTTCCGGCCTCAGCCGCGTCAAACGAGCTGTCCTCCATGATCTTTCCTGCCATGATGGCCATGGCCGGATAAATCGGAAGGATGTAGGCCGGAAGCTTTGAACCGGAAAGGGAAAAAAAGCCGACAATCATGACGGCCCACAGAAAAAGAAAGAAAAAAGGCTGGTTCTCACTTTTTTTCAGGGAAGAAGCAGGAAAGACCTTCAGGTAGCGCATGGCTGACGGAACGAGATAGATCACCCAGGGAAGGAACCCGACGAGAAGGATCACAAAAAAGTAATAGAACGGCTCGGCCCTTCCGTGCTCGCTTGTCAGAAACCGTACCAGGTGCTCGTGAATAAAAAAGAACCGGAAAAAAGACGGCTCTCTCCACGTGACCAGAAAAAACCAGGGAGAAGCGACGGCGAAAAAAAGAGCCAGTCCTGCCAGATGAGCTTTGTCCAGAAAGGCTTTTCTTCCGTTGCCTGTTAATAAAGAGAAAAGAAAGATCACTCCGGCAGGAAGGACAAAAGCAACAGGCCCTTTTGTCAGGACGCCCATCGCCAGGCTGAAATAAAAAACAAAAAGCCATATCTTTTTTGCCTTTTCGGAAAACAGATAAAAATAAAAGCTCGCAAAGCCGAGCGTCATAAAAAGCGTCAAGGGCATGTCCAGCACAAGAAGGCGGGCGATAAAAAAGTACTCCAGGCTTGCCAGAAGAACGAGCGCTGAAAAAGCGGCGCATCTTTTTCCGTACATCTTTCTGGCAAGCGCATAGGTCAGAAGAACAACGACAAGCCCCGGCAACGCCGTTGAAAAGCGGGCCGAGAACTCGCTTTGTCCTAGGAGGGCAAAGCTTAAAGATGTCATCCAGTAAACAAGCGGGGGCTTTTCAAAGTACAGCACCCCGTTAAGGCGCGGAACAATAAAATCATTTTCAGCGCACATCTCTCTAGGGATCTCCGCATACCGGCCCTCGTCCGGCTCAAACAGGCCGACTTCTCCCAGGCGGAAAAAAAAGAGAAAAGCGGAAAGAAAAATGATACCCGCAACAATAAAAATTTCTTTCTGTCTGTCGCTCATAAGCCTTCCTGCATTTTATGAAGATTGCTTCACCCCGCAGACTCGCAATGACAACGTTTTTTGTGATTTCCTTCTAAAATCTGAAACTCTAAATGATTCGAAACTATTTATTACGTGGATCCCTGCTGGAGTTTATCCCTTACAAGATAAGGGGCAGGAATGACATCATCTTACATTTACTGAGTTTGCTTCGTCACCCCGAACCACGCCGGGTTCAGGGCTCCTCGCAATGACGATGTCTTGCGTTTTGCGTCCCTCGTCCCACTTCCCGCGGGTTACTTTTTCTCCTTTCTCTTCTCTATTATCTTTTTTCTTCCTTTCATCCTGCATCCTGCTCACTTCGGTGTGACGTAAAGCATAACGCTCGCGGC
>JAFGJP010000090.1 GCA_016929035.1 Candidatus Auribacterota bacterium
TGACTTCTTCGAGGAGAGGCTCAATCCTTTCCGAGATGCCAAGAAGCCGCACATCGTGCTTCAACTCGCAAAGCGCCTCAAAAACATCCCTCTCTGTATTCCAGTCAGGATCTTTAAACTCCTCTTGAAAACCATATCCTCTTTCTGCTTCAAACGGCGCATCAAAAACAAGAAGGACTTTCAAAGGCTTTTTCATTTCTTCAGACGCATCCTTCCGGTATGAAGATAATTCATGATGAGCGTCGTCACATAAACGGATATCTTGAGAACAGCGTGGGACTCTGTCCGGGAGACAACAAGTCGCAGCTCGCGGCATCTCCTGATGAGCTTTTTCAGCAGATCGTCGATCACGTATTTCCTCTCCCCTGTCCAGTTAAAAACAGAGGTGATGATATCAGCCCGGTACTTTTTAATCACCTTGTAAGCAGGAAGCTGCTCCCTGCTGATTTTTTCAATGAAAATCTCTTTGAGATTAGCATCGTGAAAGTCGGGAAAATCTTCTGCGTGAAAATCTTTTCTTCTCTTGTAATAATTTTTCAGCGTCTGCTTCATCCGGGAGGCTTCCCAATACTTTTTTCCCTTGCTGACCGCAGGAGGCCTGTTCCTTATTTCCTTCATCAGCTCTTCGACATACCTGAGCTTGTTCAAGGCATTCCAGCCCCTGTACTGCGACTCCCAGTCGCTTTCCGGATTCAGCCAGACGGAAAATGTCTCGGCAAAATCCTCATCAGGATGGTACTGCGCATAATAATCTTCCAGGTGCCTGACAAAATTCCTGCTGTACGGCCTGAACCGATACGTATCCTTGTATTCTTTTTTGAAAGAGCCAAATATCCTTTGCCATTTCTTTTTTTTGTAAAGCCTGTACGCGTAGTTGATCGCGTGCCCTATTTCGTGCCGGATCAGCATCAGGCACCACTCTTTTGTCTCCCCTTCCACATCCAGCATCATTTTCTTTTCAATTTTCATCAGGACCGGATGAGCCAGGTAGAAGGGAATTCCGACAACAGGCTCTCCATCCGGAGTCAGCCACTCGTCGGCCAGATAACAGGCGGGCTTAAAAATAATTTCTCTCTGATCAAGCTCCCTGTAGACATCTTTGATGCATTCTTCCAGCCACGACCCTTCAACTTTCAAAGGAAGATCACAGATGCGTGTGCTGAGAAGCTCTTCTTCCGGGATGTTCTCGAGATCAGTCAATTTTCCAGGCATAGGCAAAACCCGCATGTAATGTTTTTCGGTCATTATAGCAAAGAAAGCCTTCCAGTTGAATAAAAATACTATAACTAGCTGCCTGACAGGATATTAAAGATTATAAAATCTTGATCTGGAGATAAAGAAACTATGCGCCGCTTCCGCTCTGAACTTCTCGCCTTTCCTCGAGAAAATCCTGAAAGCCCTCTACTTTCTGAAGCGTTTTTTCTTTAACGACGCCTTCTTTCGAAGGATTCATCACCCGGATGTACTGCCGGATGTCTTCGTCCGCTTTTTTCAGATCGCCCTGCATATAATAAATGCTCGCGCGCAAAAGATAAAATTCCTCGCACAGCTTTTCTTCCCCGCTGAGAACATTCGACGACTCTGTAATGTAATCGATGGCCAGTGCGAAATTTTTCCGGTCCCTCTCTATAATCGACATGGCCTGAAGATTGTACTGCGTCTTTCCTTTCTGTATCGACGATTCAATATAGGCCCTGAAAGAATCCCTGTCATCAAACTTATAATGAAGAAGTCCAAGGCAGGTCAAAGGAAACGGACTTTCCGGCGCCAGGTCAGCCGCCTTTTGCAGCATCTGCTTTGCCTTTTCAAATTCATTTAACCGGGAATAGCAGAAGCCGCTCATGATATAAGCCATGGTGAACCTTTCGTCCATCATGATGATTTTCTGGTAATAGCTTAAAGCTTCGCTGTATTCTTTTCTTTCAAAATAAACATCGCCGGCATAGCCGTAGGCCGCAAGATATTCAGGGTCGATTTCTATCACCTTGAGAAAATCCCTGAGAGCATGCTCGTTCTCTCCTGTTTCTTCAAGAAGACGTCCGCGTTTATAATAAAGCCCGGCATCCTCCGCTCTCAGCTCAAGGGCGTTGGCGTAATCCTGCAAAGCTTCCTGCGGGTTTCCTGTGTAACGATAAAAATTTCCCCTGCACTCGTAGTAGCTGTACAGCATATCCTCCTCATCACACTTCTGTATAGCTCTCGTAAGATCTTTTATTCCTTCCTCGTATTGCTCCAGATAACCGTAAGTCAGAGCCCGCTCAGAATAATAATATGGATCATCGGGCTTTATCTCAATGGCCCTGTTAAAATCATTTAAAGCCCTTTCATACTCTTTCTTTCTTCTCCAAAAAGCCCCCCTTTTTGAATAATGTCTGGCATAAGGCTTCATCCGTATCGATGTGCCGAGGTCTTTCAGCACATAATCATCTTTTCCAAGCCCTTCGAAGGCTTCAGCCCTGTAATGATACAGGCACGCGTCAGAAGGATGGCTCTCAATCAGCTTGTTATAGACTTCAAGAGCCTCCCTGTACTTCTTGCTTTCAAGAAGCTCGTCACCTTTATCCTTTTGAGATTCCTTCCACGCTTTCTTAAACTTCTTCAGTTGCTTTTTGAAAAATTCCGCCCTGGACTTTCTTAAAATCTCTTCTTCTATGTCTATCGCTTCCTGGTAACGGCAAAGCTGATAAAGAATCTCCGCCTTGGTGTCCATAAATTGCGTGTTCTCCGGCTTGGCGACAAGGGCTTTATTGATAAGATCAAGGGCCCTTTCCAGCTCCCTCTTTTCTTCTGCATAATACCAGGCCAGCTCATTCAGGATATCGGGCTTGTCCATGTAGTCGCTGATGTTTTTTTCAAGGTAAGCGATTTTTTCATCCGCAGAGGACGACCTGTAAAGTACTGAGTATTTAAAGTACGAATAGTTTGTAAAAAGGGATATGACAAGAGGAAGGGCGATAAAAGATGTGTTATACGCAAAATGCATGGTCATGGACGGAAGGATGGAGCCGTGCTTTTCCCTCATATATGTGATAATCAGCCCCAGGACAAAAACACCTGCTATGGCCAGCCAGTCGCCCCAGTACTGCGCGACATGATAGAGCCCGAACAAAAAAGTGATAAAGACGAGCGAAAAGACTTTTCCCCTGTGTCTTTTCAGCTGCGTATAAAAAAACCCCCTGAACATGATTTCCTCTAAGACCGGTGCATAGAAAACGGCCAGAATAACAAGAAGGACTAATCCTAAAGTCGACTTGGAATTCGACACGGATTCGGCAAAAGGGGTCAGCGGATTGTTCTGCCTCTGCGAATGGATGAAATACATCAAGGCTGCATAGGAAACGCCTGTAAGAGCAGGGACGATCACGACATTTTTTAGCGGGCGCTCTGTCATTCGAATACGGACACATTCGAAAAAGTTCACTTTCCTGTAAAGGGCGACGAGAAAAATCATGAGCGCAAGGGCAAGCGTTACAATCATTCCGGAAAGAACCATAAAGACAAGTTCGTCCTGAATAATCTTCAAAGCAACGACAAAGCTGAGAAAGATCTGCAAAACCGCAACGATGGAAAACCATACGATGATAATAAGAGGCCCGTCCATTGGCTCCAGGTCCTTCTTTCGGTGATTTTCCCTGTTCACTTCCTCACCCTCAGCCCTCAGGTTCCTGTAAAAAAAGAATCTTAAGCTCAGATAAAGAGGCGTGATGAAAATAAAAAAAACAAAAGAAAGATAGGCCCAAAATCTCGGCTTGAGAAAGACAAAAAGACGATAGGCACAGCCATCTCTTCTTTCCATTGCTCTGGCATCGATATAGAAAATATAGGAAATAATGGCCAGAAGCACAAATTGTATATATAATTCCATAAATAGTCTTGTCTATTTTATATAACTTCCTGTAAACAAAGTAATTATAATAATCTTAAATTTCAATAATTTTTAATTCAGGAATTAAACATTTGAGGAAAAAATGTTATTAACATTATAACATTATTCATTTACAGTGTCAATTTATAGATAAATTATCTATTCATTTTTTCAGGCAGATTTTTAAGCAGACTGTTTTTTGTTTTAATCGCTACATATTTCTCTAAATTTTTATTTGAAGTCATATGAGAAAAGATAAGAGAATCGTCGTTAACAAATAATCTTCTGCGTTTTCATCCCCGGCTTAAATCCTTCGACTTCGCTCAGGACAAGTAGCCGGGGTATTCGCGCATCGATCAAAAGTTCTGCATACGCTTTCTTTTTCTTACTTTTTCTCATCTTAATTTTGTATAATGAGCGCTTAAATACCCTGCAAAGCGCCGTGTCATGACAACAGATACATCAAA
>JAFGJP010000091.1 GCA_016929035.1 Candidatus Auribacterota bacterium
GCCAGATAGAATCTCACCTTCTTATGAGGCATTATGACGGATTTATGGGTAAGGGGCGGATAAAGGGCAGAAGATAAAAAATAAAAGATCAAATATCAAAAATAGAGGAAAAACAAAATTAAGAAAAAAACCAGAATTAAAAAACAAGATTAAGAGAAAAAGGTTAAAGGAAAAAGTTTCAAATGAATATCATTCTTGTTGGTCCTCCGGGTGCAGGGAAAGGCACATTAGCTGAAAGGCTCATTGAAAACAAAGGTTTTGCTCATATATCCACAGGTCAGATCCTGAGGGAAGCTTTGGCAAACAAGACAAAGGTCGGGCTTGAAGCCAAAGAGTATATGGACCGCGGAGAGCTGGTGCCTGATGAAGTCGTTACGCGCATCGTGATGGAGAAGCTGAAAGAGAAAGAAATCCAGAAGGCAGGCTTTATTCTGGACGGCTTTCCCAGGACGATCAATCAGGCGGAACTTCTCGACAAAGGGCTCTCCAGCACGTCGGTCAGGCTGGATTATGTGATCTACCTGGAAGCCAGCGAAAAAACGATTATCAGAAGGCTTAGCGGAAGAAGAATCTGTCGCGGGTGCGGAAAAAATTTCAATATCTACACCATGCAGCCCAAAAAAGAGAGTTTGTGCGATGCGTGCGGCAGTGAGCTTTACCAGAGAGATGATGACAAAGAAGAAACAGTAAAAAACCGCCTGGATGTTTATAAAGAGAGCACAGAGCCTCTTATTGACTACTATCGTAAGAAGGGAATACTTGAAACGTTTGACGGCGACAAGCAGATAGACGATATTTACAGCGATATAATGCGTGTTCTTTGAATCGTTTTAAAAAAGGTATTTGAGAATGATAAAAATTTATCCAGAGGCTGAAATTAGCCTGATCAGAGAAGCGTGCCAGATCGCTGCCGAGTGTCTTGATGTTCTCGTAAAAAGCGTTCATCCGGGAATGACGACAGAAGATCTTGACATGATCGCCCATGGCTTTTTAAGCGAGCGAGGGGTCGAGGCGGCTTTTTTGGGCTATAGAGGATATCCCAAGTCGATTTGCGTATCGATAAATGAAGAAGTTGTCCATGGAATTCCTTCACAGAAAAGGAAGATCCTGAACGGCGACTTGGTCAGCATAGATATCGGGACGAAGTTGAAAGGATATTTCGGTGATGTCGCAACAACGTTGCCTGTGGGGAATATCGGCAGGGAAAAGATGAGGCTTCTCGAGACAGGAAAGAAAGCTCTTGATGCTGCCGTAGAAAAAGCAGCGGAAAATAATACGCTTTATGATATTTCTTATGCCATTCAGAAGATTGCTGAGGAAAGCGGCTATTCTGTTGTTAAGGAGTTTGTCGGACATGGCATTGGCGTGAATCTCCACGAGGAACCGCAAGTGCCGAATTTCGGTATCCCTGGAACCGGGCCTGTTCTGCAGGAAGGGATGATCTTTGCCATAGAGCCGATGGTCAACATGGGGACTTTTAAAGTCGAAGTGCTTGAAGATAACTGGACAGCCGTGACGGCAGACGGAAAGCCGTCTGTTCATTTTGAACACACGATTGCTGTCCGAAAAAATAAAGGAGAAGTTTTAACGTGTCCAAAGAAAAGCCCTTAAGGCTGGAGGGGACTGTTACGACGCTGCTCCCGAACACGATGTTCCGGGTCAAGCTGGATAACGGTCATGAGATACTGGCACACATCAGCGGGAAGATGCGAATGCATTTTATCCGTATCCTTCCCGGCAACAGGGTCATTGTCGAGATGTCGCCTTATGATTTGACCAAGGGCAGAATCGTCTATTGCTCAAAACAGTGACGAAATCAGAGATTTCGAGTAGTTGGCAGGTAGTAATTAGTAACAAGAAAAATCATAGTAGAGGGGAAAAGCAGTAATTATGGGAAAAGGAAAAGAGTAGTTGATCATTAGAGAAATAAATAGTGGTTCTCTAATATTTGCCGAAGGCTCGTTTCACTAACGACCAACTACTAACGACTAATTACTGTAAATTTCGGAGAAATTTACCATGAAAGTCAAACCATCTGTCAGAAGAATGTGTGAGAATTGCAAGTTGATACGCCGAAAGGGTGTTCTTCGCGTGATTTGTAAAAATCCGCGACATAAGCAAAGACAAGGTTAAAAAGGAGGAACAAAATTGCCTAGAATAGTTGGAGTCGATGTGCCGAAAGACAAGCGTATACTGATAGCCTTGACTTATATTTACGGAATAAGCCGTGCGAAGTCGGCGAAGATCCTCAAAGAAGCCGGCATCGATGTCAGCGTCCGTGCAAATGACCTGACAGACAAAGAGGTCAGCAAGATCAACTCCGTTATCTCGGACGGATACAAGGTCGAGGGAGATTTAAGAAGGGAGATAAGTCAGAATCTGAAGAGACTTATCAGCATTGGATGTTACAGGGGACAAAGACACAGGCGTGGCCTCCCGTGTCGCGGCCAGAGAACGCACTCAAACGCGCGGACAAGAAAAGGTCCGAGAAGAGTGCTCGCAAAGAAAAAATAGATGATGGATAAAAGAAGAATTTCGCAGAGCAGTTTTGCCGGAAGCGGAATTCAGCATAACGTTGAATTTACAGGAGGATAATTAAAAGTGGCAAAAGAAGTTATAAAACGAAAGAAAAAGTCAAAGAAAAAGATCGTCAGGGACATATCAAATGGCATCGCCCATATCAAAGCGACGTTTAACAACACGATTGTCAGCATCTGCGACAAGCAGGGCAACGTGATATCATGGGCCAGCGCAGGAAAAGTCGGTTTCAAGGGAGCAAGAAAAAGTACGGCTTATGCTGCGCAGGTTGTTGCCAAAGAGTGCGGGAAGGTTGCGATGACCATGGGGGTAAAGGAAATTGACGTCCATGTCAAAGGGCCCGGGAGCGGACGGGAATCGGCGATACGCGCATTGCAGTCTGTCGGTCTGCAGATCAATGTTATCCGAGACGTGACGCCCATTCCGCATAATGGCTGCAGGGCGCCGAAAAAACGCAGAGTATAACCATAGACCACACAGGGTTTACGGCCATGAGCTTTGTAATCCTGAACTCCATGTGGTTTAGGACGTGGTTCATGGAAGTGAGAAATTGAGGTTAAATATTTGAGAGAAACACGATTGCTTACAGCGCGAAGATTTGAAAAAAGGAAAAAACACATAACGCAATATTGAGGAGTAAAAGATGGCGAGAAACATAGAAGCACAGTGCAGAGAGTGCCGGGCGGAGAATCAGAAGCTTTTTCTCAAGGGGAAAAAGTGTTACACGGCCAAGTGTATTCTTGAAAGACGCAAGTTCGGTCCCGGACAGCATGGAAAAGTGAGGAAAAAGTTTTCAGAATACAAGATGCAGCTCAGAGAAAAGCAGAAGCTGCGCAAATTTTATGGTATACTTGAAAGGCAGTTCCGCAACTACTTTGAAAAAGCTTCAAGGCAGAAGGGGATTACTGGAGACAACCTTATTGCTCTTCTGGAAACACGCCTGGATAATGTTATTTTTAAATCCGGTTTTTCGCCTTCACGCCCTTCGGCAAGGCAATTTGTCAATCACGGTCATATCAAAGTGAATGACCGAAAAGTCGATATTTCCTCTTACCAGGTTAAAAAGGGAGATATCATCACGATCAAAGATAATGAAAAGTCAAAGGTTCTTGCAAAGGAAAATCTGGAATATACGGCGTCTCGCGAGGTGCCGTCCTGGATTTCCGTGGATTCAGAGAATTTGAAAATCCATGTTGTTAGAGACCTTGAGAGAGAGGACCTGCAGATTCCTTTCAATGTTCAACCTATCGTTGAGCTTTATTCCAAGTAAATAAAAAATTATATCAGGAGGATAAATTCCATGAGTATCGTGCTTGGGAAATTTGAAATGCCGGACAAGCTCATCAGAGATGAGAAAACAGCAACCGCGACGTTTGCTCGATTTACCGCTGAGCCTTTTGAGCGCGGATTTGGCTACACTATCGGGAATTCCATGAGGCGCATTCTTTTAAGTTCCATAGAAGGAGCGGCTGTCACATCTGTCCGCATTGACGGCGTGCCTCATGAGTTTGCTTCCATTCCTGGCATGGAAGAAGATGTTGTCGAGCTGATTATGAATATCAAGAAGCTTTTGATCAAGATGCATACCAGAGATACAAAAAAGCTGGAGATACGAGTGGAAAAGAAAGGCGAGATCAAAGCGTCTGACATCACTCCTGACGCAGCTTGCGAGATTCTCAATCCTGATCTTCACTTCTGTACCCTGAATTCAGAAACGAAAATGAATATCGAGATGGAGGTCAACGTCGGCCGGGGGTATCGCAGCGCTGAAGAAAACAAGAAAGAAGGCAAGCCGATCGGGACCATCCCGATTTCTTCAGATTTTTCTCCTGTAAAAAAAGTCAAATACTTTGTAGAAAACACCCGCGTCGGCCAGATTACGGATTACGACAAGCTCATTCTTGAAATATCAACGGATGCCCGCATTGATCCTACAGATGCCCTGAAGCAGTCGGCAACAATTTTGAAAAAGCATTTAAATGTTTTTGTGGATTACGAAGAAGATTACATTCAGTTCGAAGAGAAAAAAGAGGAAGACAGGATCGAAGAGCAGGAAATTGAAAAAATCATGAATCTACCCATCAGCGAGATCGAACTTTCTGTCCGGTCGGCTAATTGTATTGCCGGAGCCAATATCTCGAGCATCGGAGAGCTGGCAGAAAAATCAGAAGCCGAGATGCTTAAATACCGTAACTTTGGCAAAAAGTCTCTCAACGAGATCAAAGAAGTCCTTGGAGAACTTGGTTTGACGCTTGGAATGAGCCAGCAGGAGATACGGGAGGCTCTGAAAACAAGAAGGAAGAAGAAATAGAAAGAATTAACCACGGATCATCACGAATAGACACGAATTGGAGAGAAAGCAAATGCGTCATGGAAAAGCAAAACTGAAAATGAACATGTCACAAGGAAGGCGGAAGTCTGTGCTTAAGAGCTTGGCTCGTCGTGTGTTTGAGAGCAAGCGTGTCATTACGACCACAGAAAGAGCCAAAGCTGTGAGACCGGTTGTCGAGCGCATCATCACAAGGGCGAAAAAGGGAACGCTTCATGATATACGGATGATAGAAAAAATTCTCAACGACAGGCGGCTTGTGGCAACGATAGTCAAAGAAATAGCCCCGCATTATGTTGACCGAAAAGGCGGTTATACGCGCATCATCAAATACAAAAGAAGGCCGGGAGATAATGCCGTCCTCAGCATTTTCGAACTTATTGGCGATTATACTCTTATCAGGAAAGTCGATGAGGATAAGTCCAAAGACAAAAAGAAAAGCAAGAAAAAGGAAAAAGAGTCAATAAAAGAAAAAAAGAAAAAGAAGCCGGCAAAAGCTAAGAAAGAAAAGAAGTCTTCACATAAAGAAGCGCAGTAAACCGGGGCCTGCGTTAGTTCAAAGCATATCTCGGCGGGTTGCGCGATTGGGCCAGGTCATGTCAGATTGCGTTTTTTGTAAAATCATAAAGGGTGAGATCCCATCCTCGAAAGTCTTTGAAGATGAAAATGTTTACGCATTTCTTGACATCAATCCTGCATCTAAGGGCCATCTTCTGATCGTTCCGAAAAAACATTCTGAGAGCCTGGATGAACTTGGCGAACAGGAATTCAGTTCTCTTTTTGCGGCCATCCGCAAGATTGCGCGGGCTCTTCTGGAATCGCTGGATAATACGGGCTTCAACCTGCTCATGAATTCAGGAAAAGACGCCGGGCAGATCATACCCCATGTGCATTTTCACATCATCCCGCGAAAAAAGAAAGATGGACTGTCTATATCCAGCTGGCCATTTCTGAAGTTCTCCGGGGATCATCTTCAGGAAATCGCGAAGTCCATATCTGAACATATCCGCGACTGAGCAGCTCAGGATACACGATACAAGATGCAAGATAATCGATA
>JAFGJP010000092.1 GCA_016929035.1 Candidatus Auribacterota bacterium
GTCAGAGAAAACGGTTATTTTTTTCCATTTGCCTCTTGCCGTATGATTAAAAATAATAGAGGCCCTTTTCTTGACGATGCCGATATAGAAAAGAGAAAGCAGATGTATGCATTTGATCCCTGGCTGCGTATCGTCGCCTATGAGTTTGAGTACTGCCGGAATGGGAATAGTGGAAATGATCTTATGATAGTCTTTCTTCTGCCCGTTGACGTACAGCATGAACTTTTCGCCATGTCGTCTTATTTGTTTTAGGTCAGCGCCTACGGTGACCGTTGTTCCGCTTAGCTCAAGCTGCTCTTTAATGTGCTCATAGAGAGACTGGAAGCCATCCTGAGAATGGACGATAGGAATTCTTTCATTTTTCAGGCTTTGAGCAAAAAATCTCTTTTGAACATGTTTTAAAAAGTATTTGAAAGGTGAGAACTCATTGATCATGTTGAGCCTTTTTTCGGCAAATTGAAGGCTTATTTCATCGTCTTTCAGGCCATAAAAACGTTCTATATAATATCTTAAACCGCTCTTTTCATATATAAGACTGCCGGTGTGATATTTCGCGTAGGACCTGACGTTATCGCGCTTTTTGTATTTTAACTTTGAAAAGAGCAGATCAAAAGCAGAAAGCAAAAAAACAAGAGGTCCGTTATTTTTTAAATATCCTTTCAAAGACATCGGGTATTGATCGTATTTTCCCTGCGGAGTAATCGAATAAGCTTTAAGGTCGACAGGGAAAAAATAATTCTTCGCCAGAGGAAAAACTTCGAACAGCTCGAATGGATCCCAAAAGATAAAAGGACCGATGTCAAAAACTCGGGACTTTTTGCGAACGCTCCGGTGCAGTCCGCCCAAGAAAAAATTCTTTTCAAAAAGGTCGACTTCAAAATCAGGCTTTTTGGAAAGCTCCCGGGCCGCAACAACACCTGAAATTCCTCCTCCCAGGACCGCTATCTTTTTTTTCATAAAGGTAATCCTTTTTATCTAACTGAATAGCAGGATGTAAAGTCATTACAGCATGAGCCTGCGGAGACAGTTCAATGATCAAATCTCTTTTTTTCAATTAGTATTATACAAAGTGAAGGAATAATGTTCTATACAAAGTTAATTTCCTTGGTTTAAAATTATTAAAAACAAATGACTCTGGAGCAGATTTATGTTAATAATAGAAGCGTTCTTATTCGACTTGTCATTTATCTATCCGTAACTTAATTGGTTATAAAAATATCTTTTGCTCCAATTGGGAAATGGCTTTTTTTGTAAAAAAAGACCTATTGTTATTATGGTCCAGGGGGATCTTGCGCAGGAAGAACTGGATTTTGCAGGATCTTAACCTTCGGAAAATCAAGAATCTGGCTAAAGCCGGAATGCAGTATGCTCTTAAAAAAGAAAAATTGTCTTCATGGCCTGCTGTTGTAAAAATCGACATTTCTCCTCTTTGTAATCTGGAATGTCTTATATGCGTTCATGCGGACCCGGGTTCATGCAGTCATCTGAAGCGTCAGATATTTCACGCAAAACAAAGAATGCCGCTGGAAAAATATAGAAATATTATTGAAGAAATAAAAGGAAAAACTTGTGCGGTGTCTCTGTATTTTCTCGGAGACCCTTTCATGCATCCGGATCTGCTGGAAATGTGTGGCATCGCAAAAGAGGCTGGTCTTAATGTCCACATCAGCACAAACTTCAGCTATAACTTTTCCGATGAAAAAATTGAACGCATAGCGAGAAGCGGGATTACGCATATGACAGTCTGCGTTGACGGCATAACGCAGGAAACTTATGAAAAAACACGAATCAAAGGCAGCATTCAGCTTGTCTTTTCAAACTTAAAGCGCCTTTGCCAATACAAAGCGAGTCATTCGCTGTCTTGCCCGGAAATCGAGATTCAGTACATCAAGTTCCAGCACAACCTGCATGAACTGGACGAGGCCAAAAAGATATTTAAAGCGATGGGAATAAATTATTTTTATCACTTTTGGGGAGACCTGCACAATTACAGCGACATCGAACCGGGAAAATACCGAGTGTATCGATACAAGAGCACAAAAGTCATCCCGCAATGTTTATGGCCTTATTTTTTTATGCTCATCAAATACAACGGAGATGTCCTGCCATGCTGCTTTTACAGGGTCGCGTCACAGTATTCTGCCGAAAATCCTTCGACAGTGATCGGAAATGTTTTTGAAAAAAGCGTGTGGGAAGTCTGGAATTCCTTGAAATATCAGGAAATAAGGCGGCTCGTTTCCAGTCCGGGGTTGTCTTCTAAAGGAAAAGGCCTTAAGGAGACTTTCTGTGACGGATGTTATTTTCTTACATTGTCAGACTTTGAGGAAATTACCAGGCGAGCCGATAAATACCGGTTTGAAGATGTCTACGCAATAGACAAAAATGGTAAAGCGGTCAGAAAATAATGATTCTCTACGACCAGCGTCAACAGTGATGGAATAAATAAAATATGCTTTAGGCCTTTCTGTTAAGATGTGTGTTGAGGGAAAAACATATGAATATCCTTTTTTATTTGCATGAGTTCTGTTATCCGCTCAGAGGCGGCGACCGGATAAGGATATTCCACTTTCTCGATAAGCTTAGGCGATCACATTCTCTTTATCTTGTTTCCTTGACACAATTTGGCGTTGAGCAGGAATCGTTAGAAAAGTTAAGACCTTACTTTCAGGATATCACAATCATCGAGAACAAAAAAAGGATAGTCCTGTGGAAGTACTTAAAAAGTCTTCTAACAGGCGTTCCTTACAAAGTCATTCATTACACTTCAAAAAAAGCTGAACAAGCTATCCGCTCGGTCATTCAAAGATATAATATTGATGTCCTGGTTCTTGATTATTTTTTTACAGCCACGGAAAGCATCAGA
>JAFGJP010000093.1 GCA_016929035.1 Candidatus Auribacterota bacterium
CCAAGCTCCATGGGCAATTCCATGCCGTCAATCAGGAATTTTATCTTATCGTTGGCGTATCCCATGATGCCGCGGACGCCATAGACCCTGTCGCGTCCTTTCATGGATTCGAACGTGTTTTCCAGAAAAAGCATCAGCTGCTGCAAGTTCTCAATGCCGTAGTTTTCGATATCCTCGCGCGTGATAACGCGGACATTGAGAGCGCTTTCTCCGGCTTTTTCTTCTCGCTTGGTCGTCGATTCAGCGTAAATGATCTCATCAAAAAGAAAAGTCTCAAAAGCGATTGTTTCCATGCCTTCAAGATCGGCAGGAACAGCCTGGGGAGTAATAAAAATATAAAATATAACGATAAAAACTAATGATAAACGGATGGCCATTTTCCTCCTCCTATAATTAACGATTTAATAAGTTAATAATAACAAAAAAGTCAGCTGATATCAAATAAAAACAGCAGGTTAAAGCTGTAACGATTCATTTAATAATAAATTGCTATAATCAATAAAGTTTATTTTTGACTTAAAAATTGGTATAATAATTGAAAAATATAATTTTATTAATGACCGAAATTCAAATTCAGGAAAGACAATGAGCAGATTCAAGTCGCTTTCTACAGGTACTTTTATTTTAATTTTGTTTTCTTTATCTCCTTCCTGTTACCCGGCGGATAAATGCAGTGTCTGCATCATTAAGTCCAGGAACCTGGCTCCCTATGAATATGTGAGCCAGAAAGTTCTGGAATCTCTTCAGGAGTGTGAGGAATCGATAGAGAGCAGGGTGTTTGATATGGAGGGAGATCCGGAAAAGGGAAAACAGATCGTTCAGGAGATTGAACAGGCTCCCCCGGACATTGTCCTTTCCATCGGTTCTGAATCGACTCTGTTTTTGGCGGAAAATGTCGACGATATCCCCATTATTTTTACCATGGTCTATAAATATGATAAAATTAACCAGGCCCTCAGCTTAAAAAAAAATTTCAGAGGAGTGTTTGTGAATCTCGAAATGGAGGAACCTTTTCAGATTCTAAAAAGGATTTATCCTGAACTGAGAAAACTCGGCGTTATGTACATACCGCAATATTTTGAAGATCAGATCACCGATTTTGAAGAAGCAGCAAAGAAGTCCGGTATCGAGATCATGGCTATAGAAATAAAAGAAGAAGCCGACATTCCAAAAGCCATAAGGGATTTTAGCCCTCAGATCGATGCCCTCTACCTTTTGTCAAATCCCCTGTTCACAAAGAAGGAGGTCATCAAACGAATTATTCTTGGAACGCTTCAGAGCAAAGTTTTTGTCGTTGGCGAATCTCTGGAGGTCGTAAAAAAAGGCGGGCTTTTAGGCCTGGGATTCGAGATAAATCATGTTATCCAGTCGACGTCAGAGATGATAAAAGATTATTATAGAGTTAAGGATATAGAAAAACTTCATAACAGGAAATGTGAGGGGTTCAATCTTTATATCAATGAAAGGACATCGAAAAACCTGGGTATAAGTATTCCGGAAGATTTGAAAAAGACAGCCAGGAAGATCATACCGTGAGCCCGATTTATTTACGGAGGCGAATGTCATGAGAGAGAAGAAGACCATACTCCACATAGAAGATAACGCGAGCAACAGAAAACTGGTGAGAAAGATCCTTGAAGCCGAGGGGTTCATGGTCATGGAAGCGACCAACGGCATTGACGGCTTCGATATGGCACAAAAAAAGCCGGACCTCATCCTTATGGACATCAATATTCCGGGCATTGACGGCCGCGAGCTTTCTACGAAAATTAAAGCGACAAGAGGGCTTGAGCAGATCCCCATTATCGCCATTACGTCCAACGTTATGAAAGGCGACAGGGAAAAAGCTCTGATCTCCGGATGTGACGGTTATATCCCCAAGCCCATTGATATCGTCAGGTTCCCTGAGCAGGTCCGGACTTACTTAAGCGGCAAGAGGGAAATCGTTGAGACATCTGAAGAAAGAGAGCTTCTGAAGGACTACAGCAAGTCTCTTGTTGATAAGCTGGAGGACAAAGTGCTTCAGCTCGAAAAGGCCAACAGAGAGCTGAAAGAGAGAAATGCTGAGATCACGGAAGCCAACCGGCTTCTTAAAGACACGCAGGACCAGCTTATCCAGTCAGAAAAAATGAGCTCTCTCGGCAAGTTTACGGCCAGCATTATCCATGAGCTGAACAATCCGCTCGGAAATATGCTGAACTATGCACAGCTTGCTTCTGACCGCGTCAAAAAAGGGAAGGTAGAACCTGAAGAAATGATCAAAATGATGGAGACAGTCCTTTCGCAGGGAAAGAAGCTTTCTGATTTTATCAAGGAGCTTCTCAGCTTTTCACGAAAAGAGAGCGAGAACTTCGAAGTTTCCAACCTCAACAAGATTGTTGAAAAGATCATGCAGTTTATTCAGAAAGACGTCAAATATCCCAACGTGATCTTTGAGCTGGATCTTCAGGAAGGGCTTCATGATATTTCCTGCATCGAAGCCCGCATTGAACAGGTCATTGTCAACCTTATTAATAATGCCCGGTACGCTCTGTGCAAAAAATACGGAGACAGCGGTCACGATGATAAAAAGATCATTATGACATCACGGGACATGGAAAAGGATGGCAAAGATTATTCTGTCCTGACCGTGAAGGACATGGGCACGGGAATCCCCGCTGACAAGCTCCGATATGTTTTCGAGCCGTTTTTTACGACCAAGCCCAAAAAGGAAGGGACAGGGCTGGGGCTCAGCATAGTTTATCAGATCGTTGAAAATCACGGCGGAAAGATAGAAGTCAACAGCGAGGAAGGTCAGTTTACGGAATTTATTATCTCCATCCCCTGGAGCTGACGAGGAATCGGGTGATCGATGTTTATGATTTTTAAAAAATCGTATCGGTTTTTTCTGATTTATTTTTTACAGATATTCATCTGGATGTTTTTTACTAAAGCGTCCTTTGCTGAAAAAGAGCTGGACATGGTTGTCATCCAGAGCCGTTCTTTACAACCTTATCAATTTATCATGGATGAGACATGCCGGCTTTTACAGGAAAAAGGCATTCGATATAAG
>JAFGJP010000094.1 GCA_016929035.1 Candidatus Auribacterota bacterium
CTCTTTCTCGTCCTACCTCCCACGTCCTAGCAAAGCGGACGTCCTACTCTCTTTATCTTGATTTTAACGGACTAAACCGACGAAACTTGTCCTGAGCAAAGTCGAAGGAACGGACATAACGGACTAAACGATTGTCTTTACTTTTTCAAGAAGGCTCTTCAGCCCGGGCACGTCATTTTTTAAAGCCGACTTGATAAGATCTTGAGACACCCTGACAACCTCAGGGCTGTTTTCGGTCCGGCTGACGACCTTCAGGATTTTTTCTTCAGGTGTGGCGACGAGCTTCTCATTTTCTGAAAACAGCTTTTCCGATATTTTTTCTCCGGGCCTCATTCCGACAAAATCAATGGATATATCATCCCTCATGCTTAGCCCTGAAAGAACAATCAGGTTTTGAGCAAGCTCTTCAATGCGGATCTCTTCACCCATATCCAACACAAAGATCTCTCCGCCTTTGGAAAGGGCTCCGGCCTGGATGACAAGCTGAGCGGCTTCCTTGATAGACATAAAAAACCGTGTGGCCTCCGGGCTTGTGACCGTAACGGGGCCTCCCTGCTTTATCTGCATCTTAAAAAGCGGAACGACGCTCCCCCGGCTTCCAAGGACGTTCCCGAACCTGACGGCACTGAAAATAGTTTTCTTTTTACGGCCAAGGTCCTGGACGAGGACTTCGGCGATGCGCTTGGTGAGCCCCATGACATTGTGCGGCTCAACAGCTTTGTCTGAAGATATCAGGATAAATTTTTTCGTTCTGAAGCGCGCGGCCGCCCTGGCCGCGACAAGAGTGCCCAGGATGTTATTTTTGACCGCCTCCTCAGGAAATTCTTCCATAAGAGGAACATGCTTGTGCGCTGCCGAATGGAATACGATGTCCGGTCTGAAAGCTTTAAAGACACTTTCGATCTTTTTCTTATCGGTTATATCCGCAATGACCGGATGGATCTCCCCCGCACTGCCGGCATTTTTCCGGAGCTCATGGGAAATAAGGAATATGCTGTTTTCCCCGTGTCCCAAAAGCACAAGGCTCTTGGCCTTATATTGAAGGGCCTGGCGCGAGAGCTCGGCTCCGATCGAGCCGCCGGCGCCGGTGATCAATACGACCTTGTCCTGCAGGTAGTCGAAACGTTCTTTCATTTCTATCGTTTCTCTTCCAAGAAGATCATCCTCGTTCACTTCTCTTATCTGAACATACTTGGCATCACCCTTGATGATTTCAAGGACTCCGGGGACAATGCGAAACCTCACGTTGACGTAGCGGCAAAATGTAATGATCCGCCTGATCTGCTTTCCCGTGGCAGAGGGGATAGCTATCAGTATTTCGTCGATAGCGTACTCATCGACTCTGGAAGGGATATCGGCAACTGTTCCGGCAACCGGGATATCTTCAATGACCTTCCCCTGCTTTTCCCTGTCGTCATCGATAAAGATAACCGGGTCAAGAATGCTTTTCGGATGCTTCTTCAGCTCTCTGGCGATCAAAACGCCCGCTTCCCCTGCGCCGATAATAAGGACTCGACTCTTCTTCATTTCCTTTTTCCAGCAAGAACCATTCTCTCTCTTATTCTGTATCTTTTTCCAGATTATACTCCTATGCGGAAAGTATCTTTTTTACTGCTTGCCCTGAGCGAATGCAATGAGCCGAAGGGCTTCTTGCTTTTTACATCCTACGGTTTCTTCTTATTTCTTACTCCTATCTTCTATTCTCTATTTTCTTTTTTAGAGTATCAAGTCTGCTGTTTCATTTCCGTATCTGAGGATAACGCGCCCCTCTTCGATATTGACAACCTCAGCTCCGTCGATTGTCTTGCCGACCGTCAGGTACTGTGTTCCTCTTGTTTTCCGGCTTTCGATAATGGCTTTCGGCCCTTCATCCTCCCAGATAATCCCGAGCAGTTTGAGATCTTTGACGATATCGGCGAGGGTCATTCCCGGTTCCTTCGGCTTTATTGGATCTCTTTTCTCAGGAAGAGCTGTAAAAATGTCCTTCCTTGAAAAAAGACTGCCGTATCTTTTCGGGTAGCTGACCGCTTCTTCCTGGTCCGCTGAAAGAGGCTTGATCAGGGAGCCTCTCTCCTCGCTGTCCCCGACATACGCCTGCTTGCGAACACTGGCGCCCATGTAGTAATTGAGAAGGACAACGGATACGGTTAAAAAAATAAAAAGAAAAAGATCCTGCTTTTCAAGCCGAAAATTTTTCAGTTCCTTGAAGAAAAATTTTTTATGCGTGGACTCGTTCCAGAACGTCCTGACAATATCGGCCGTTTCACCTGCCTTTGAAGGAACCTCATTCTCTTTTTTTTCCTCTCCTGAGACGGAAGAAGGGAAAGCGGGCTTGGTCTCCTGAACACCTTTTTTTTCTGTTTCTTTTTTTCTTATAATACTGAGAAGTTTTTCTTCGGGCGTCTGCTTGCTCATGGCTTCCTGCTTCTTTTAAAAACTCAGATCTTTTACAACAGCGTCGACCACTGCTTCGTCCACCAGGTGGCTCTCTTCCATAATAATCTTTTCCAGAGAATTATGCGCTAAAAAAATAATCCGTCTCAAATATCCTTTTGAAGAAAAATAGATCTTCTTTATCGCTTCTTCTGTAAAAAGAGCGCTGCCGTTCTCCAGGCCGGCTTCATGAAGGCGAAAGAGAATAAGCTCTCTTGTCTCGTCAAGCGTTATGGGCGTCAGCAGGTGCTGAAAGCAGATGCGGTCGGACAGGTTCCTCATCTTTTTGATCTTCGGGAGGATTTCCATCTGGGCCAGGATAACAAGCTGGAGAAGCTTGTACTCATTGGTCTCGTAATTGAGAAAAACCCTGAGGATTTCCAGGATGTCTTCAGAAAGCTTCTGCCCTTCATCGATAATAAGAACGACCGTCTTTTTTTCCTCGACCCCCGTCTTGAAGAGAAAGTCCTGAACAGCCTGCCTGTACTCTATCGTGGACCGCCGGATCCGGCTTATTTTGAACATCTTGATAAGCATTTCCAGAAACTGGAATTCTGTTGAGAAAGACGGATTCAGCATGGGATAAAAAAGATAATCGTTTTCCCCGTCGAAGTTCTGGAGAAGCTTGCGCGTTATGGTCGTTTTCCCAAGGCCGATGTCCCCGATAATGACCATAAGGCCTCTTTTCTGCCGGATGGCTATTTCGAGCTTATTTAAAACCAGCCTGTGCTCCTTGAGGTTATAGAAAAAACCCGGATCAGGGCTGTTCGAAAACGGTTCTTTTTTGAATCCAAGAAACTCGTAAAAAGACATAATGCCCGCCTTATTCCTGCTAAATAGATGTCAGATCATTGTATCACATTTGCCAGAAAAATCAAAAATAACCCCTCTCGGGGAAATAATCCTTGCTATAATATTTTATATTACTATATATTCTTTATAAAATGGATATACAAACGAAAGATTCAGAAATTTTCCAACAGCTTATCGATAAAGGGCTTTTGTCTTCGGAAGAAACGTCACGCGTCAGAAGGCTTCTGGAGGAAGGGTCATACAGTCTCCCCACTGTAATTTTCAAAAACAGTTTTGAAAGAAAGATCGATATACTGGACATCATTTCCCAGGAATATTCTGTTCCCTGCATCGATCTGCATCAGGTCGATCCTGATCTGGATATTCTAAAAAAAATACCCGCCCGATATGCCATTCATTACAACTGCTTTCCTTTCAAGGAGGAAGACGGGATCCTTCACGTTGCCATTGAAAATCC
>JAFGJP010000095.1 GCA_016929035.1 Candidatus Auribacterota bacterium
CTGAATCTCTCCCTGAAGACAGTGAGAAGGTCAAAGAGCATCTTCTTGCACTTACAGGACTGATTCTGCTAAAAAAAGAATACATCAGATCAGATGATGTGCCTCTTATCTCAAGGGCCTGGCTCTACACAGAAAACGGAGACGATGAGAAAAAGCTTCTCCAGTTAATCAAAAAAATTATTATCAGAAAAGTGAACGTGGATGAAGCATCTGAAGAAGCCCGGTCATTTGATTTTCTGTCTGACGCGGACAAGGCGTCAGAGTCTTTCAGAGCGTATCTTTCAAAGACGGAAGACTATCAGCGTCTTTATAAGGAGTGGAAGAAAGGGAAAAAGCCGGGTGAAGAGAGCAAACCTCCTGATCCTTTAGATATTTTCTCCGGTAAAATAGCCATTTTTTTCAGTCTTGATCTGTTTTACGGGTCAAAGAGCGTTTCTGTCATTCTCTCCTCTAAAGAGAAGCCTTTCCTGACGAACGGGGAGTGGGATCAGGAGAAAGGAAGCGTGTCATTGAACATCTCTTCTCCTTCGAAAAGCAGGCTTCCCGAAGCCTTCTACGCTTTTTGGAGCGTCCCTGACGGGAAGTTCCAAAAGGAACATTTTGGAGGCATTGTTCTTGAAAAACAGGACCTGTGGGAATATTCTTTCTGGGAAAGCGGCCTGGAAGAAAGAGACAAAAAGGAGTGGCGTGATTTTGTCGGCCTTCTCACAAGCGGAAAGGATCTGAAGAACGAGCTAGAAGCCTTCCATTTTACCTCTTCGGCCGTTGGAGAAACGGATGAAAAAAGAGAGGACAAACTCCCGGATACGCCAAGGAACCTGATATTGAAAAACCTTAAAAAGGAAGAAAAATAGTCTCCTTTCCATTCATGCCCGTCAGCTGCCAGGCTGACAGTCAGGGATTCTGAACGATAGTGAGATCACTGTGCCGGCTTTTTTGCGATGCAGGAATACCCGAGCGTATCCAGCTTTCTTTTGTCCAGTTTATCAAGATGATGAGAGAGCGCAGGGATGATGACCGTAAAAAAGATCTTTGAAAAAGGTTCTATCAGGAAGGTCAGTATTTTTGTTATGAGCCTTCTTTTCCTGGGAAAGAGATTTCTGTGGCATCTTATCAGCATGTTCCCCAGGCAGAGAAAATATCCGCCGTGAGGGATGATGCTTTCGACTTCGAAGCCCGCGTTCTTTAACAGGTATTCCAGGCCGTAATGGGTATAGCGGTAAAAGTCGTAGGGCTCCTGATGGATCTTCCCGCTGAACGGCACGGTCACGTACAGCCTTCCGCCCGGCTTGAGTATTTTATAGGCTTCATCGAGAAAATCATTTGGCCTGGATAAGTGTTCCAGGACCTGGGTGGCGATGACGGCGTCAAAGACGTCCTTTTTAACGGAAATGCGGCTGAGATCGCAGTAAAAGTCCAGATCGGTGTAGTCCCACGATTTTTTGCCTTTCCCGAAGTCGCATGAAAAATATCTTTGATTTTTAAAAAGAGGCCTGTACCAGCACTCGCCCGCCCCGGCGTCAAGAACAAGAGAATCAGGAGGAATTTGCCGAGATACTTTTTCAAGGAATTCCGTAACGTGCCATCTGGCCGCTTCAAGCTTTTCCGCATATTTTTTAGAAAACAATTTCTTGTAGTTCATGGCCCGTCAACATGTCCCGCGTTGATTCAAAAAACCGTTCAAGATAAAAGTATTATACAGTCAGCGTGAAGCCGGGTGAAATAGTTATTTAAAATTTCGTTCCATAATGTAAAATAGAGAACGGGAATTAAAGCTATAAGTATCAAAGTGCGAGGGATAAAAAAATGAGATTTTTATTCTGTAACATTTCATGCGGATCATGAGAACAGGTAAAAAGGAGGATGGGATGAGGAAAATCGTGTTTTTTTTCTGTTTTGTTTTTGTTTTGTCGCTTTCGGCAGAGGGCTTTTCCCGTGATGTCGATTTTTCAGCAGATATCGGGATATCCCGTCTCACAGGAGACAATACCTATAACATTTTGGATTTTCCTTTCCTGTACGGTACCGGAGAAAGTAAGCTCGAATGGGATGTCGATAACTATTTGCTGGATTTAGGTGTTCAGGCTGATTACCGGGATAAATTTATTTTAAGCTTTGAGTATTCTACATCTATCTCCAGCGGAAGCGGAAAGATGAGAGATAGAGACTGGTATTACGAGCCTGTCTATAACTTCTATTTTTTTGACCTTATCAGCGATACGTCCTCAAACGTTGAGTCAGACGTCAGCATATATGACTTGAGGTTAAGATGGAAAATGCGCGCCGTGGGGGCAAGCCAGAACTTCAGGCCGGTTTTTTCGATAGGCTACCTGAACCAGAAGTGGGATGGATATGAAGCTTATGATCTGGAGGGTTATCAGACTTTTTTAGGATTGAGCGAAATGTTTTCCCTGACATCTTCCACTCCTTATATTACATATGAAATAGAGCATAAAATCCCTTACATAGGGATAGGTGCTGAAATCATCGCGCATGACAGGGTCAGGGTCGTCTTCAGCTTGGATTATTCTTCGATCGCCGAATCTGAAGATAAAGACGATCATGTTGAAAGAGGCAAGACAGCGGAGACAGATGCTAATGGAGATTATTACAGCTTCAAGGGCGAGGTCCTGTGGGAGTTTCATGAAGACATGATGTTGTCCCTGTTCGTTAAAAAGGTGAAAATAGAAACAGACGGGAAGCAGACGCAGACGTGGTACAAGGCTGAAGGGAGTACTCCCGCCGGAACAACGCTGACAGTCGACAGAAACGACATTTCAAGCGACCAGATTTATTTCGGGGTGAAGTACACTTATCTTTTTCCCTGATGAAAGATTGAAAGACAACAGTCAGAATAGAGGGCAAAGACAGGTCTTTCGCAGGCGGAAATTCTTATCAGGGTACAGACGATTTCGCTGGATAAGTAGGGCAGATGTCTAAAAGCGTCATAAGGACAATCTTTTACAGTGGTATCATTCTTTCCATCAGGGCTTTTTTTCAAAGATGGCCCAGATGGGTCCAGTATACGTTTGTGATATTGTCCGGCACCGTCTTTGGATCGATCATATCTTTAAAGATCTACGGGCTGATCTTTAAAGATATCGTTGCGACGGAGAATATTTATCTTAAGACCTATAATGCGGTCATCAGCATCGGCCTTTTCCTCTTGTTGTCCTCTTTTTTTTCGTACTGCCTGTATCTGCTGTTTATCATGAAGTGGATCTCGATTGGGGGGAAGAGATCAAAGAGCGGATTCCGGGGTAAAATGAAAGGATTTTTTGGCAAGGACAGCCGGGAGGCGGAGGAATACAGGCCGAAAAATCTTACCAACGCCCCGATCGAAGACGTGTTGGACAATGCCGATGAAAAGCAGCTGGGCGCTTTATCAAAGATCCTCAATATAGAGGCCGCGACCAGGGAGGCGATCCTTGATAAAATGTGCTTTCTGGCCCAGTCGACAGCGAGGCATCTGACAAGGAAGTTTTTGAAAAAGAAAAGCGATTATGACCAGGTCTACAAAAGCCTTGTAAGAAGCGTGGCGAAGAAGCTTAAAATAAAACATTCCCTTATAGAGACCACTTCGGAGATCGAGGTCAAGATATCCCAGAAGGTCATTGAAACCGTATGGGAGAAACTGACGCCTGAGCAGAAGAAAGAGCTTGAGGAGACTCTCCGTCGGGAAGCGGAAAAGTACGGCAAGACAGCAGGCGTTGCGACTTCCGGCAGTATTTTCGCGGCTTTGACAGCTGCCCAGCTTTCAGGGTTCAGCATCTACATTTTGGCGACGACCGCTCTGGGAGCCCTGAATCTCAGCCTGGGGGCTGGCCTTTATACAGCGCTCACAAGCGCGATAAGCGTTATTACCGGTCCTGTCGGCTGGATCGGCGCCGGGCTCTTCACCATATGGCACCTGGATAAGCCGAATTACAAAAAACTGATACCAGCCATAATCTATATCTCTTCCATGAGGACCGGATATAAATAGCATGTTTCCAGGCAGATGCTGTCTTCGATAAGTCATCTATTTTCAAATAAATATGTCAGAAACGGACAGAAAGCAGGGGCCTTTTCTCTTTTTCTTTCTGACACGACGCTTTGAAGCTGAACAGCTGAGGGAGAGATGTTCGAAACGGCCGGGATTCATTTAACGTCGTATTTTAAAAGACCAGACTCTCCAGATTGCTTCCAGGATTATCCTTGAGCCCATTTTTGATTTTCCTGCCTTTCGTTCAGAAAAGATGATGGGGATTTCTATGCAGGAGTAGCCTTGACAAATGGCTTTGTATTTTAATTCTATCAGAAAAGAATAGCCCTGGGACCTTAACTGGTCTGGATCTATACGTTTCAGAACATCTGTTCGCCAGGTATTATAGCCTCCGGTGTAATCACTTATTCCCTTCCCCAGTATCGTCCTTGCGTATAAGTTACCGGCTTTGCTTATCGCTCTTCTGAATGCGTTCCAGTTAACGACCTTTCCGCCATCAACATACCGGGATCCCACGACAAAATCGCAGTCTTTGATCTTGCTGTAAAATTCGGCCAGGCACGCGGGATCGTGGCTTAAGTCAGAATCCATCTGCGTGACAATCTCATAGCCGTGGTTTATTGCGTATTTAAACCCCATTATGTACGCGGAAGCAAGGCCGAGCCTTTCCGGCCTGTGCAGCACTTTTATGTTCTCGCTGTTTTTTTCAAGCTCTTGAAGGATTTCCTTTGAGCCGTCTTTTGAATTATCATCGATAAAAAGAATGTCGATGTCCGGAATGGTCTGGATGATCTTGCCGACGACTGCCGGGATGGTCTCTGATTCGTTTAAAACAGGCAGGATGATGATCTTTTTCATTTGTCCGTATTGCCGATTTTGACTAAAGCGCTTCTCTCTGTTTGCCGTACGATTTTCCCGCTTTTTAACGCGGACTGGATCAAGGGGTTGTCTGCGCTCATCTGCCGCAGGCTGTTTGTTTCGATCATGATCATGATTTCTATGTATCGAGCTCCTTTTTTTATCAGGTTTTTCAGCTGTGGGGGAGTTGCCGTAATGGGCATGACCCATCCTTTGCGATGAGAGTGGTAAAAAAGTTCGGAATGTGTTCCGTAGTCATTGATCAGAACAATCAGGTCTTTTTTGTCTGAGTTGCCTTTTATGCGCTGAGCGTCCTCATAGATCTCCTCGATCTTATTTCCAAAGAAATATTTCGTGTTGCTGACGGTTAACGCTAAAGTCGCCAGCAATATGATTATTGTCCCGGCGCGGATGCCCCCCTGTTTCAGCGAAGCGGCGCCCAGGGTATTATTCTTGAAAGTGATTTCCCTGATATCCCATACGAGCGTCAGACCGATACCTGTAAAGATGGCTATTGGGAAAGTTATCAGTATTTGATAGTAATCGTGCCCTTTGTTCATAAAAGGAAATGCGACGATAAAGATTATCGTTGAAGCAAGCCAGAACCAGGGAAGCTTATTGGGGGAATATTTTCTTGAAAAAAACAGGCCAAGGACCATGAAGACAATCAATATTTCACCAAAAACCAGCCTCTTCAGTCTCTGGAACATCAGAGAGACAAATTCATGTGAAGTTAATATCTGCCAGTCAAATAATCCGTATGCGTTGACTTTACTCATGACCCCGAAGGACAGATTGTTGATTTCCGTCAGTTTATGGCTGTGAAAATACCATAAGAAAGTCGTTCCAAGAGTAATCAGGCCGAACAGCCACAATGATGGTCTGATGAAAAAGCGCCACCTGAACTTCCTGAATGAAAGATAAAGCAAAGGGAGTCCAAGTACAAGAGAGGGGATTTTTATAAGAAAACATGATACGCCGAACAATAAAGCTAAAATATAATCCTGCCATTTATTGTGTTCTGTCCATTTCATAAAATGAAAAAGAAGCGCTACAGAGAAGAAGAGCATCGTGGACTCAAGCATGAATGCCCTTCGGTAATAGGCGACAAGCGGCATCAGCATAAAAGATAACAGGCTGAATACGGCCACGGTTTCCTTTTTGTACAGATTGAATACAAGCTTATAAAAATAAAGAGACGAAAAAACAAAAGCAATAAGAGACAGCAGCCTGCCTGCGAGATCATTAAAGCCAAACACTCTGTATAACAGCGCGACAACATATGAATATATCGGGAATTCTGTTTCGCCGACTATTCCGCTGGTGTCTCCTCTTTCATCGATCCGGGGAAAGAAGATGTTCATGCTTTCCTCATAATTTGTTGTAATCTGTTCAACAAGATCTTAGCCGGCAGGAATTAATCAGTAAAAGGGGATAGGACCAGCAGTTCTTTTTTTATTTGGAATTTTTATCAGAAGAGTATAATTTCTTCTGTATTGTTTTACGGGATGTTCCGATTTTTTCCTGCAGCAGCCCCATGGGGCACATCACGCACCAGGATCTGTGCTTTGTCGCAATGCCTGAAACAATCGATATAACGGTGGTCAGCAGGCAAGTCCCTATAAAGACAGACCCGATAGCAATAGGACTGCCTCCTGTACGGACAATGCGAAAAGAAAGAAAACTCATAAGAAGGAAAAATATCATCCACCGGAACCATGGCCTTGCGATCATTTTTGGCACAGGTTTTTTAAGGCTGATTTTTGATAAGACAATGTCCAGGAAAGCACCTCTTGGACAGAGATGCCAGCACCAGTATCTTTGTTTAAAAAAAGAAAAGACAAGAAAAAAAGCCATCATGCCCACGACCAGATACCCCAGGACAGGGAAAAACAATCCTCCTATGATAATAAGAGGCAGAAACCAGATCATTGTCAACTGCGATTTTTTCAAATCCTGTCTCCCATAAAAATCCAACAGAGATTTATAGAGGGTTATTCGCTGTTTGTCAAAATAAATAAAGGGCATTTAGCTTCATATGGGGGCATAGGGCTTGAACAAAAGGATGAAAACAACATGGCTTATCTATAGATAGAACAGGAGCTCTAGGTAGAAAGTAAGAAAATTAAATAAATACCAGGGGATAGTTTTATTTTTTGTGATCTGCCAGTTTGGCGTGTTGCCGAGGTCACAGCGGTTGTTGATGGTAAAAGCCAGGTTCCCTTCATTGTCATGGTAAAACCGGATGGTTGTTCCTTTAATATAAAAGACGAGGTGTTTTTTCCTTATATTTTTTACAGCCACCATGTGGAAAATAACCGGAGCAAAAATAGCAATAATA
>JAFGJP010000096.1 GCA_016929035.1 Candidatus Auribacterota bacterium
ATATCCTGTGGGGATCAGCTTCCAGCGTTAACCATGCTCCCGATATCATAACGCTCCCGAACACATCGGCCCTGGCTGACCATCTTTTTCAGTATGATGTGGATGCCATCGATCTTAACGGCGATACGCTAAGCTTTTCTCTGACAACGAGCCCGTCCGGTATGACTATTGATTCAAACACAGGGCTTATCTCATGGATGCCTTCGGCAACTGATGTTGGAGCGAATCCTGTGACCGTGAGCGTGAGCGACGGAAAGGGCGGATTGGATACGCAGAGTTTCAGTATTGAAGTTGCGGGTACATCTCCTGATAATCATATTATTTATTCGGATGCGGGATTTCCGGTAAATTCGACTGTATACGTGTGGAAGGGGCTAAACGGGACCATAGACGCCGTTACAGATGCCAAAGCGCCTGAAGGCATATACTGCGTTAAGGCGGCCGGTGATTCCTGGCTCGGATGGGGCATCTTTTATACAGACGGCACGCATGACTTAAGCGCCTACAATGATTCTTCTCTAAGCTTCCGGGTGAAGACCCCGGTCGACCTGAAGGTGAACATCAAGGCAGACGGAGCAATGGAGAAATGGATATCCTCCTACGGCTGGAACGGGACCAACACATGGCAGAGGGTCGTGATACCGCTCAGCGCTTTCTCCTCTGATTTAAGCAATGTGGAGTCGCCTTTTTCCATAACAGCCGATTCAGCCGCAGCCTTTTATGTGGACTATATCATATGGGGGGATTAGTTTTTACCGGTCTTCGGCAAAAAACGGGGTTGTCCGGATTTTGAGCAAAGTCGAATGCGGGTTTGTCTGGATGAATCTTTTATAAAAGAGTGAGGCACAGCTAAGGAATAAACACCTTTGCTAAAATTCTCTACTTGTCAATCCGATTTTATTTCACATTTCAAACTTCACATTTTATATTTTTTTATTCGTAGCGCAGGGCATCGATAGGGTTGAGCTTAGACGCCTGCCTGGCCGGCCAGAGGCCGAATCCGATGCCGATAATGATGGAAAATGACGTGGCAAGGACAACAGATGAGAAAGAAACTCTGACAGCCCATCCGGCAAGAGAAGAAAGCATCATAGAAATGCCTGTTCCCAGCACGATTCCGAAAAAGCCGCCGCTGAAAGTCAAAACAACGGATTCTATGAGGAACTGAAGCAGAATGTCTTTTTTCCTGGCGCCAATGGCTTTTCTCAGCCCGATCTCACGGGTCCTTTCTGTCACGGAAACAAGCATGATATTCATAATGCCAATGCCTCCGACAAGAAGGGATATGGCTGCTATGGAGCCAAGAAGAGCTGTCATGGTCGACATTGTGCTTTTTAAAGTATCCTGTATCTCGGTCATGTCTCTTATTTGAAAGGAATCCTGGTCATCTTTAAGATTGTGGCGTTTTCTTATCAGGTCACTGATAGCTGTTGTTGCTTCATCCATGAGCGAAGCGTCAATGACCTCGACATTGATGGAATCAACATAGTTTTTTCCGAGAACCCGGTACATGGCTGTTGTAAGGGGTATAACGATGACGTCATCCTGGTTACGAGGTCCCATGGCTCCTTTTTTTGGAAAGACACCTATGACCTTGAAATAGATGCGGTTTATTTTAATCGTTTCGCCAACTGAATTTTTATCTCCAAAAAGTTCATCTGCAATTGTCTTTCCAATAACAGCAACTTTTTGTCTGCTTTTTAGTTCTTGCTCAGTAAAAAACCGGCCCTGCTCAGGTACAGATGATTTCATTTCAGCATAATCGATTCCTGTACCGTTGATTGTTGTATTCCAGTTCTTATTCTTATAGACGATCTGTCCTCTTCCGTTCACTTCTTCATAGACTCTTTTTACCGGAGCGAGCTTGCGGATCTCCTCGGCATCTTTCATTGTAAAACGGGTAACAGATCCGGATTCCAGAAAAACTCCGTGGATCTGAGTCGAACCAGGCCTGATGATCAGCAGGTTGGATCCGAGAGCTGTCAGACTTTGAGAAACAGAATCTTTTGCTCCCTGCCCGAGGGCCAGCATGGCAATGACAGCTGTAACGCCGATAAGGATGCCGAGCATGGACAAAAAAGAACGCAGTTTGCTGGAAAAAATGGCCTGGAATGCCTGTTTGATATGACTGCCGATATTAAGGTTTATGCCTGTTCTCATTTTTTTATTCAGGATGTCTTCTATCAATTTTACGTTCTCTTGATTTACCGAGATCTCATCAGTTGAAGACGCGGTCATTTTATCTGAAATAATCATGCCGTCTTTCATGTTAACGACACGCCTGACATGTTTGGCCACTTCAGGGTCATGGGTGACGATAACCACCGTTTTTCCCTGCTTGTTCAATTGTTTCAGTATGGTGATGATCTCTTCTTCGCTTTTTGAATCAAGGTTTCCGGTCGGCTCGTCTGCCAGAATAATCATCGGGTCATTGACAAGAGCGCGGGCTATGGAAACACGCTGCTGCTGTCCTCCGGAAAGCTCATTGGGCCTGTGAGCCGATCTTTCAGAAAGTCTGACGGAAGAGAGTGTTTCCAGAGCCTTTTTTTTCGAACTGGAACGGCCGGAATAGAATATGGGAAGGCCGACATTGGCAAGAGCGCTGGATCTTGGAAGCAGATGGAACTGCTGGAAAACAAATCCGCAAAGCCGGTTTCTTAAAAAAGCAAGGTCATTATCAGAAATGCGGCTCACATCTTTCCTTCCAAGAAAATAGGAGCCTGAATCCGGTTTATCCAGAAGTCCAAGAACATGCATCAATGTGGATTTGCCGGAGCCGGACGGCCCCATGATGGCCATGAACTCTCCCAGACAGATGGTCAGGCTGACATCGCGTAACGCCTGGACGCCATAAGCACCCAGCTGGTAAGTTTTATTAATATTCTTGAGTTCTATCATCAGTCATTCTGCTAGAATTTATTTTTTTAATCTTCGCATGGGCGGCATAAACGGGTTCGTTTTTATATCTTGGTCTTTCATGGAGGAAGGAGCATCTGTTATAATCAGTATTTTTTCATCCTGATCAAGGCCTGAGATGACCTCAATATGTTTTTCATCCGTTATCCCTGTTTGTATTTTTCGGAGAATGGGACGGCCCTGGTCATTGCCCTGCACAAAGACAAAGCTGTTCCCGTCTTTCTGCTCGACCGCTTCCATTGGAATGAGAAGGACATTGTGCCTGCTCAGTTCTGTTATCTCCACGCTGGCGCTCATGCCGGACCGGAAGATTTCCGGAACAGTTTCTGGAAGGATATCCACTTCGTAGATCGTAACGTTATTGACAGTGTCAGCTTCATAAGCAATATGGTCGACTGTCCCAGCGACCTGTGTATCCGGATAAGCGTCAAGCCTGATCACGGCTTCCTGTCCTTTTTTTACTTTCCCGATGTCTGTTTCATCGACCTGGGCTTTGACAATAAGATGGTCTGCGATGACCATCACCGGATCATTCGTGGTCACTGTCTGCCCTTCTTCGACATCGCGGACAATCACAATACCTTCTATCGGGGCAATGAGGGGTGTCGGCTTGTAGACTTCTTTCCAGTAATCATATTCATTATTCCCTTTTGACCTGGCATAATCAAGAAGGGTTGCTCGTTCTGTTGAGCTCATCCAGGCAAGAGTCTGCCCTTTTGTAACGGCATCGCCCTCTTTGATAAGGATTTCTTCCATGCGGCCGTTCAGGGAAGGCTTGATCTCCAGGCGGTTTTGCGGCTGAACAACAGCAGTTGTCGA
Organism: Candidatus Auribacterota bacterium; assembly: GCA_016929035.1. Classification (GTDB taxonomy): domain Bacteria; phylum Auribacterota; class JAFGBW01; order JAFGBW01; family JAFGJP01; genus JAFGJP01. Next base: position 3,736 of record JAFGJP010000096.1, read on the forward strand.
GATTGAGGTCTTTATATCTCCCAGGACAGGTCTGACGACTTGTACGGTACTTTCTTCCGCATGGATACTGTTCCCTCTGTATTTGATAAAGGTTATAACCAGGGCTGGAATAAAAATTAAAAGCATCAAATATTTCCACGTATGTTTTTTCATTGATTTATCTGCACTCCTTTTGCATATAACCAGTTTGCTTCTGACAACAGGATATCCGTTTTGGCATCCAGATATTTTTTCTTATTCGTGACAAGCTCGTCTTCAATGATCGTCCACGTATCGAAAGAAATAAGCCCGGATTCATATTGAGCTTCAGCAATCTTTGCCCTTTCTTCGGAAGCCTGAAGGTATTTTCCCTGGACAGACAATCCGGAAATCGCGTCCTGCAGACCGTTCCACGATGAGACAAGGCTGAGAAGAATATCATTCTGAGTCATGTTCAGATCCGCTTCTTTCTGTTTTACGGCTGATTGAGCTGAACTCAGTTCTGCTTTGCGGAGCCCTCCGTCGAAAAGAGGCATAGAGACAGAAAGACCTGCTGAAAAATCATTGTTTGAAGAAAGACTATTGTCATTTCTTTTGGCGCTTACGCTTGCGTAGATATCAGGATAATAATCTGCCTTTGTTGCAGAGACCTCATGTTCGGCAGATATTTTTTCTGATACAAGCTTCCAAATATAGGGATTTTCCTCTATGATCTTCTGGTAATCAGGAAGAATCGATGTATCTGTCAGGAATTCAAATGAGCCTTTTACCCTGATGTTCTGAAACGCATCCATTCCCAGTATATTAAGAAGCTGGTACCGCGATGTCTCAAGATTCCTCAAAGCATGGCCTGCGTCAAACTGAGCTTTTGCCAGATTGGCCTGGGATGTGAGAAGAGAGCCTTTATGCTCTCGTCCGGCATCATACCGGAGCTGGACCAGTCTCAGGCTCTGTTCCCTTATTTTGATTATTTCCTCTGTCAGAACAAGGTATTCCTGCGCTTTGAAAAGGCCGGAAAAGGCTTTTTGAAGCTCATACCTGACGCCTGCTGATATGATCATAAGATCATATTCAGCAGCTTTAAGATTTTCTTCGGCGATTTTTATCTCATAAGACGTTTTTTTCCCGTCATAGACAAGCTGTCTTCCAGAAAGCCCCAGACTTGTTGATTTATCTCCTTGATCTGTAAGGGACGTGCTTGCATCAGCCGTCACCTGAGGATAAAGCTTGCTTTGAGAGATCTTTATTCTTTCCTCATATTGCCTGACCTTTTCGCGGGCTGTCATGAATTCCGGATTGTTCTTTTCCGCGATTATCACGCAATCCTGCCATGTTAAGACAGAGTCAGCCCAGGACACCTTCACTTTTGAAAGCAGGGCAGCAATAATGGCCATGAGAAAAAAAGTTTTATTGAACATAATCATGGGCACCTCTAAAAATTGCTTTCTATTGCGTTTGGCTGCAAAAAACACAGACTGTGTTCTCGCCTCAAAATCGTCCTCAATCCGCCGACGGCGGACTGCAAGTACGCTTGCGGATATTTTGAGGCTGCAGCCTTGTCTTTATCTTTTTCGCTCAAACTCATAACAAAATCAATTTTTAGGAGGTGTCCTTATATATTGTTATTTGATTATATACGCTTGAATGGAAATAATATTTTAAGAATGATTATGTGTTTTGTAACTAAGACCGTAGTGGTATGATCGAGCAATATTAGTCTATATGGTTCAAACCGTGATGAAACTCCCCTGCTCTAAAATGGCCCGTTGCTTGTGATATCTTTTTTGCCAGAAACCCCGTTGAAAATACCACATCATGGCTAACCCCTGGCAGACATCGGAAGCGTTGATTCCCAGCCATATGCCGTTCGTTCCCAAACCAAACGCAAGGGCCATCACATAAGCGACCGGAATGCGCAGTCCCAGCTGGACAATGCCTGTCATGACAGCCGGCGCAACTGTGTCTCCGGCCCCGTTTATTCCACGGCTCAAGATAAGCGCCATCGCCAAAAATGGAAGTGTGACGGCTATAAACCGCAGGAAGCTGCTGCCTATACTGACGACATCAGGATGATCGTTGAAAACTCCTATGATATGAGGTGAAAATACAAAAAACAAGATAGCTATGGGCGCAATGATCAGCTCATAGTATTTCAATGTCTTTGTTCCGGATTCCGTCGCCCGTTCCGGATGACCTGCACCCATATTCTGTCCGATGAGGACAGCGCAGGCCGCTCCCATTCCGAGCCCCAGCATCATGACCGCCATCCTCAGCCTGACAACTATGCCGAAAGCAGCAAGAGAAGCTGCGCCAAAAGACGTCACAAGACGAAGAAGCAAAAGAAGCGACAGCTGGCGAAGCAGCACTTCAAAAGAAGCAAAAAATCCGATTTTGACCATTCGGCCTATGATCATGAAATTTACTTTTAAAACACCTTTGTGAAAGTGCAGGCTTGAGTGCCCGAAGAAGAGATGGCCTGAAAGAATTATGACTCCGAGCGCCCGGCTGATAACCGTTGCCGCGGCTGAGCCGGCCACTTCCATTCTTGGAAAAAATCCGAAACCGAAGATGAGCAATGGGTCAAGAACAATGTTCAACAAGTTGGCTAAAACAAGAACTTTCAGAGGAAAAATAGCATCTCCGGCTCCTCTTAAAGCCTGATTAAAACCGATAAAAAGAAAGATAAAGACAGACCAGATGAAACTTATCCTGAGATATTCAGATGCAGCGGGAATAATCTCATGGCTGGCTCCGAACAGGCGGAGAAGTTTAACCGTACCAAAAAGGCCGATAAAAACCATTGCAGCCGAACAGACGATGCTGACAACAACCGTCTGAAAAAGAACATTGTCTGCCGAATCATAATCTTTTTTCCCGATAAAATGGGCTATGAGGGCTGTTGTGCCTGCTGAAATGCCTATGGCGACCATCATGATGACCGCTATGATCACCCCTGAAATGGATAAGGCCGCTACCGCTATGTGCCCCAGTCTGCCTACAAAGAAAAGGTCTGCCAGGGTGAAAAGATCCTGCAAAACAGCTCCTGCCATCATGGGCATGGCCAGTTTCCAGATAGAAGAGCTCAGACTCCCTTCTGTGATAGTGCTGTTGATTTTGCGAAGTCTTACGTTATTCATGGTATAAACCTTCAATGCTATCTATCCTGAGAGTCCGGATGGCGGCCGCAGGGCGTATTTTTTATCTTTTCCTATCGCTCAATAAAAGGAAATCCTTTATCTGCTGTTCATCTTTAGCCTTCAGCCATGCCTTTTCGAATTTTTGGTCGTGCACGATATGAGCTATCGCTGAAAGCGCTTTCAAGTGGAAGGTTCTCTCGTCCCTTGTGCCAAAAAAAACAAAAACCGCTTTAACGCTTGTGTTTTCTCTGGAGAACCGGATCCCGTCCCTGCATCTGACAACCACCAGCTTAAATGTGTTCCGTCCAGGGATGATAATATGAGGAATCGCTACACACGGGGTTATGACCGTGGATCCCTCTTCCTCTCTCTGTTTAAAAAGATCGACTATTTCGTTCTCATTCAAATCGATTTTATCTGATATCTTATGAGATAATAGCTTAAAAAAGTCATCCAGTTCCAGACTTTCATTCAACTCAATGACAGTGGCATCCTTGAAAAGTTCGTGTATACGGTCTATTTTGAGCTCGTCTCTGCGGATAACAACCTGCTTTAATTCTTCTTCAAGCGTATTGCTGGTTATTTTTTTATTGATGATTCTTTCTATGAGATGAAGCAGAGCGTAACCGACCTTGTGCTTTTTTCTGCCGTATAAAAAATATATCAAAACAGCCAGAATCACCAGTGAAACGCTTATCTCTATCGCGGCAAAACCCATGTCTATGATGAGAAGGATGAATAAGATAATGCCCGCAATATTTGTCCATGGATAGAACGGCACGCGGAAAGTCGGCCTGTAATTGAGAACATGTCCTTCTCTGAGGATGATGACGGCGATATTGGTAAGAATATAGAGGGTCAGGATAACGATAGATCCCAGCTTGACGAGAGTTGTCAGGTCCAGCAGTAAAAACAGGAAAATGAACAGTCCGGTCGTTGCAAGAGAGATAGCCGGCGACTTCCTGCGCTTTGTAAGAAGATTGAAGACTGGAGGCAAAAGCTGATCTTCGCTGAGAGCAAGAGGATATCGTGATGCGGACAGGATTCCCGCGTTCGCGGTGGTAATAAAAGCGAGAAGCGCGCCGAGAGAAATAATGAAATACCCTAAGTTTCCGAAAGAATAACGTCCGGCGTCCGCTACGGGAGTCATTGATTTTGCCAGTTCGTCGCCAGGAAGGACGCCTACGACAACGATGATTGTTGCCGTATAGACCAGGGTCACGACAATAACAGAAAGGATCATGCCAAGAGGAATATTCTTCGAAGGATTTTTGACTTCTCCTGAAATGCTGGCTATATTTAAAAGCCCGCCAAAGGATATAAAGACGAATCCTCCTGTTGCTAACATGTTATTGACGCCATGAGGAAAAAAGGGCGTGAAATTTTCCTGAGAAATGTGTTTCCATCCCCCAATTATCAAGACCAGCATAATGGCGAAAAGTCCAAGAACAAGTGTTGTTTCAAACTTGGCAGCTTCCTTGACCCCTAGAATATTCAGTGCAACAAAAAAACAGCAAAGGAGCAGTGACGATAAGATGAAAGGCATACCGAAAAGCAGATAGAGGATTTCAGCTATGCCGAAGATGGCAAATGCCGATTTCAGGCAAAGACCGGTCCAGCTGAGAAAAGAAGAAATCGTTCCGACAAGAGGCCCTAGGCTTCTTGTAATAAAAAAATAATCACCTCCGGCTTTCGGCATGGCTGTAGACATTTCTATAATGCTGAGTGTCCCTGCCAGAGCCAGGATGCCGGCAAGAAAATAGGATATAAAGACCAGCGGACCCGCCTGTCTGTACGCCAGTCCCGGTAAGATAAATATGCCGGAGCTTATCATAGCTCCTGATGCGAGGCAGAAGATATCCAGAAGGTTCAAATCTCTTTTCAGTTCAGTATTCATATTTTTTGATGCAGGCAAGAATTTTACCATGAAGGGCATGAAGAGCACGAAAGAAATCTCATGCAAATTCGCTGAAAGAGGAGACGCTGGGGGCAGGATTGATGCAGCTAAATCTCTGTTTTATCGACCAGTTCACGGTAGTAATTCAGGCATTGAGGGCAGGATACGCCTTTATCATTCCATTCCGGATGATCTTTCTTTATGAGGCTGATGATGTATTCTTCGGCTTTGATATGCCCAAGGGCATGCTCTGTTTTCACCATCCGTCCGCAGATCTGACATCTGTACTGTTTGTCTTCCATATCATATCCTCGTCAGTTTTTTGAGATTATATCAGGTTCTTTGACTGTTGAGAATATTTATTGTCTTCTTCATTTTTTTTAACGGGTTCAATGTGAAAGACCGTGATTTCGGGCCTTGCCCAGAATCTCACTCTCGGAGCAAGGCCCCCTTCCATGCCGATGCCTCTGTTCACATAGAGGATTTTCCCACCTGAATCATAGTAGCCGGATTCATATTTCTTGCCGTACTTTGAAAGCGTTACCAATGCTCCATAAAAGGGCAAAGCGATCTGTCCTCCGTGCGTATGCCCTGAGAGAAAAAGGTCAACAGGGGCATCTCCGCATTCTTCGTTTATTCCGGGATAATGGTAAAGAAAAATGCTGTAATGGTCGACAGGTATCTGATGGAGAAATAAGAAATCGCTGATATGGCTGACTGCACTTAGTCCAGATATTGTGATCTTGGAACCGTTTTTTGTTAACGTTACAGAAGTCCCGTTCAATTCAGCGAAACCTGTATTCCCGAAAAAATCAAAATTTCTCCAGAAACATACGTCAAAATTTCCTCTCACGGCAAATTTTCCCAGCGATGCTTTTACGGCTGACAGGGTTTCTTGAAATGTCACAAGAGCTTCGTCTGTATTTAAAGCATCACCTGTGAAAACGACGACGTCTGGTTGAATATCATTAATGATTTCAACAACTTTTCTTTCATTTCTGATTTTTTCATCACAATGCAGATCTGAAATCTGAACAAGGATCAAAGATGTGTTTTTAAATTTTGGGCTTTTGATGTGGACGTGATGCACATCGATCCAGTAAGGTTCTATAAAATAAGCATAGCCCAAAGATATTATTCCCACGAAAGCAAGAACATGGATTAAAATAGCGGGTTTTGTTTTTGGAAATCTCTTGTATATTAACCATGAAAGGAAGTATAAAAGCTCAAAAGAATAGACAAGTCCCCAAAAAACA
>JAFGJP010000010.1 GCA_016929035.1 Candidatus Auribacterota bacterium
ACAAACTTCAGTGAACAGTTCTTCCTTACAAGGATTTTCATCTTCGGGCTGAATTCAATAAGCATCTGCCGGCACGCGCCGCAGGGAAGGATAAGTCCTTTTTTCTTTTCAACGCAGGCCATCGCTCTGAAGGAGCGGCAGCCGTCGGCTACGGCCCGGGCAAGGGCCCCTCTTTCCGCGCAGAGCGTCAGCCCGTAAGACGCGCTTTCAACGTTCACTCCTGTATAGACTTTCCCGTTCTCTCCCATGAGCGCCGCTCCGACGCGAAATCGCGAATACGGGGCATACGCTTTTCCTGAAGCCAGAAGGGCGTGTTCGTAGAGGCGCTTTTTTTCATCCTGTTTGAAAACCTTTTTTCTCATGCCGGGCCGCCTCCGGATTATTTATAGAGATACGTCACATCCTGAACGACTTTATTGATCTTGTTAAGCTCGACAGATATGTTTTCCTGGTCGACCATTGATTTGGCCTGCGACTTCTTTCTCATGTAGGCTGTCCTTACATCTGAAGACCTTTTCATAAAGACTTTAAAAAGCGCTTCCAGCTCTTCGCGAAGCTTTGCTCTTGAGAGGAGCATGAGCCCGAATTCGATCATCTTCAGGGCTTCCAGGTCAGAAAGATAACGGTCATTGTCAGCAGCCAGGCGAAAATATTCCGCTGCTTTTTTCAGGCATTCGCTCTCGTCTGTCGGCATTCCGGGCCAACTGCTTCTGAAGGCAAAAAGCTCTTCTTTAAAGTCCATCAGAGGGCTTTCCATGTGAGGCATTTTCTTTTTCAAGAACTCAATATGCTCTACATTGATCTCCCTGATCCGGAGCGCGCTTTTATTGACAAGACTGTAGAGGCTGACGATTCTCTGCAGATTTGCCCTGTAATTGAGAAAAATGTCTCTTTTAAAGATATTGTTCTCCTTTTCGAATTTCTGCTGGAGCTCCATGCTGGAAATAAAGCTCTCAATTGATGTCTTGAGGAACACCATGCCGCGTAAAAACTGCTCGATCCCTGACCGTATGTCAAAAACATGCCCCTTCGGCTTTTTTTCTCCGGTCTTTACGCCCGCCTGTTCGCGGAAGAGCCATGATGTCCGGAGATAAAGCCTCGCCAGCTTTTTCCAGTCCCGGCTGAGACGCGGATTTTCCTGGGGGGATGGTCCGGGAAGAAGCTCCTGTATATAGATCGTCAGAAGATAAAGGTAGACCGCCTGAGAAAAATCCATTTCCAACGGGATGACTTTTTTTGAAAAAACGGATACAAGGCTGTTTGCTTTTTGAGATTCCTCCATGAACTTTTCTTTGATAACGGCAGCCTTGTTGCTTGGATTAATGGCAGGATTGACAAACTCGTCGCGGAAGTCGCTGAATGAACACTTCGGACAGATGTGAATATCGTAATAATAGGGATTGATGTGTCTGAATGCCGGATTCTTCCACTCCCAGAACGTCACATGCTGGTCGTCTTCTTTTTCTTTTGGAAAATACATGCGGCTGGTGATCTCCGGGAGGCTGACAACATCGACAAATTCTCTGCAGCAGGGACATTTGACTCTCTGCAATCGGAGCGGAGCCGGAATATTGTCTTTATTTATGTTCATCTTATGACATGGTAAAAATTTTCAGAGCTTCCTCAAATTGTTTAAGATCAATACAGGTATCCATGCAAGGGCCGTTGGGCCGCTTGTTTGGTATGCCTATGACCGCGAGCTTTTGTGACACGTCCCGAATGCCGGCCACAAGATCCCTTTCGCAGGCAACAGCGATAACGGAATCCGGATTTTCTTTTTCTATAATGCGCCTCGCCTGTTCGCCTCCTCCGACGACAAAAGCGGGAATATTTTTCTCTCTTGTCATGCTTGTGATGGCTTCTTTGATATCTTTCCGCAGGCATCGGGGAAGAAGAATAAGCGTTTTTTTCAGATCTTTTGATTTGGCTTCTCCGATAAGAAAGTTAGAGACCTTGACAAAAGAATTGCTGAACGTGTCTTTGTCTATCCGAAAAATTCTGCTGAATTTTCGGCTTGCAGGATAAAAAAGCCTCAGGAAAAATCCATGCGTGTTTGCAAGAAAAGCGATCTTCCGGGAAAAAACAACTTCAAAGGCGACCAGAGTGAACCACGCGGCAAGAAGGAAGCCGAGAAAAAAAGAAAGCCACGTCACGGCCGTTCCCAGAAAAGAGCTCAAAAGATAAAACCGCGGGCTGACGAGATACTGCGCTAAAAAAAGGCAGGCAATAAACAAAACAAGCGATAGAAAACAAAGTCCTATGAAAAGCCCTTTTGAGGCTTCTGAATCACTTGACCTTACTTCTTCATCCCAGTCTTTCCACTCATCGCCCAGAACGCGCTTTTTTCCGTTCTCTTTTTTTTGAGTTTCCTTTTCCAGGCTCATCACACACGGCTCTCGAGTTTTGCCTTTTGCTTATCCGGAAGCACAAAGCACTTGCCCGGACATTTTTCTACAGCCATATCAAAATCTTCCCAGTCAGGCGGAACATCAGGAAGGTTTCCCTTCATGACCACTTTGCCGGAAGGCGTTATCTTGGGCAGGCTGCAGAGACGGCAGCCGATACAGCCTTTTTTACAGATGTCTTTGACTGTTTTTCCGTTATTGGGATTCCGGCAGCCGAGGTAGACCTTCTGCATCGAGGGAATGAGCGTAATGATGTCTTTGGGACAGGCTTCAACGCACCTGCCGCATCCCGTGCACTTTTCCTTGATCACGACGGGGTATCCTTCGTCACCCATAAAAATCGCCTCAAAAGGACAGGCCTCGACGCAATCACCGTACCCGAGACAGCCCCAGTCACAGGCGCAGCGTCCGGGTGCTGTAATATATTCGCCCGCGCAGGTCTTTATTCCGGCATACCCGGCTCTGAACGCGCAGTTCGTCCCGCCCTGACAGTGAACAGCCGCGATCTTCGGCTTTGCTTCTTCCGCTTCAACGCCGAGGAGACGGGAGATCTCATTCTGCGTTTCCTTATCCATGACAGGGCACCTGCTCACATCCGCGCCCTGCTTCACCAGCTCTCTGGCAAAAGCCTGGCAACCGGCATAGCCGCAGGCCCCGCAGTTCGCAGCCGGCAGAAGGGAAAAGACTTTTTCTTCCATCTTGTTCACTTCCGGGGCAAACCGCTTGGCTGCATAAGATAAAATGATCCCAAAAGCAAGCCCGAACCCGGCCACGGTCAAAACAGGGAGAAGAATCTGTAAGCCGCTATTCATACTTTGACCTAATCTGAAGTTTTTAATATTGAATTATAGAAATATAACAAAATATATAAAAAATAAGGAGATAAATATTTCATATTCAGGCAAATGTTTTCCCGTTCCAGCCCCACATGGTTTTTTCAACATCGCGAAACTCGATATTTATACGGCTGGAAGGAACGCCTGTTTCTTCTGAGAGATATCGGCAGAAATTTTTTGCTATCCTTTTTGTGTTTTCCGCATCAAGCGAGCCGATGCTTTTGATTTCCAGAAAAAGGCTTTTTTCATCAGAGCCGCCGAGCATCATGTCGCAGGGTTCCTGGTAAATAATGAGGATATACTCTTCCGGCTTTCCTGTTATTGATGATAGCCTCTTTGAAAGCTCCTTCATGATTATCGCTTTCTTTTCCTCACCAATCACTTCTGAACATGTCATCCTGACAAGCGGCATAAGAACCTCCTGTTTTTATAGTTATCAATATATATTTTCAGCCTGTTTTTAATCAAGCAATAATTAAGAACAAAATCCCTTATTTTGTTATCCATCGCATTGACTTCCCAATATTTGTGATGATATAATCCAGATAGAAAGGGCTTATTTATGGCACTAAAACTTGAACAGCATCTTAAGCTCGCTCAGCAGCTTGTCATGTCTCCGCAGATGCAGCAGGCGATCAAGATCCTCCAGCTGCCTCTCATGGAACTCCGCGCCACTATTCAGGAAGAGCTCAACGCCAATCCTGTTCTTGAAGAAGTCCAGGATAGGGACGAGCCGGTTGATTCCAGCATAGAAGAGGTCAGCCAGAGAGCTGAAGAAAAAGAGCCGGAAACATTTGACGAGGAATTTCAGGAAGAATTTGAAAAGCTGAAAAAGCTCGATGACGAGTGGCGGGATTATTACCATCAGACATACTCGGTCAAAAAATTCACGGCTGTCGATGAAGAGAAAAGGCGCTTTTTCCAGAACTCCATAACAGCCGGCGAAACTCTTCATGAACATCTTCTCAAACAGCTTCGCATGACCCTTTCTGATAAAGAATCAATCAATATTGGTGAAGAAATCATAGGAAATATCGACGACAATGGTTATCTTAGAACAGAAGTGGAGAATATTTCACAAAAACTTGGTAAAGATAATAATAAAGTGGAGGAAATATTAAAAATAATTCATTCTTTTCATCCTTTGGGGGTAGGGGCAAGAAATATTCGGGAATGCCTTCTGCTTCAAATGGAGCGGGTGGAAGACAATCACATGTTTGTGCGTAAAATTATCGACAGCTATCTTGACGACCTGGCCAAGAAAAGATATCCCCAGATTGCCCGCCGGCTGAAAATCACTCTGGGTGATGTGAAAAAAGCAGCTGACTTCATTGCCACCCTTGAACCCAAGCCCGGCCGTATCTTCAGTAATGAGACGTCGCACTACATAACGCCGGATATCTTTATCGTTAAAAACGAAGAAAGCGGCCATTACGATATCGTCCTTAACGACGACCGTATACCGCATCTTCGCATAAGCAACCTCTATTCAACGCTTATTGAAAACAAAGACGTTCCTCAGCAGACAAAAGAATACATCAGGGATAAGATCCGCTCCGGCATGTGGCTGATCAAGAATATTTACCAGAGACAGCAGACCCTTTTCCGCATTACCGAACAGATCGTCAAAGTGCAGAAAAGGTTTCTTGAAGAAGGCATCGCTTACCTGAAACCGCTGACCATGCAGGAAGTGGCTGATGCACTGAGTCTCCATGAGTCAACTGTCAGCCGCGCTATTGCCAACAAGTATGCACAGACCCCGCGCGGGCTTTTTCAGCTGAAATACTTCTTTACTTCCAAAATCCGCACGGAAAACGGCGACGCAGCCTCCTCAAGAAGCATCAAGCAAAAAATTAAGAATATCGTTGAAGCAGAAGATAAATCCAATCCTCTCAGTGATCAGGAAATCATTGAAAAGCTCAAAGCAGAGAACATCGT
>JAFGJP010000001.1 GCA_016929035.1 Candidatus Auribacterota bacterium
CGAATGAACACGGATTGTTCGCCTTCGGCGAACGTTCTCAACCATGAAGGACATGAAGAGGAAACCATAGGATGTGCGACGAAGCAAACTCTGTAAAAAATAAGACGTTGTCATCCCTGTAAAATTTATCCCGCACTTGATGTGGGAACAGGGATCTACGCAAAAGGTATATCTTTTACCGGGGCTGCTTCGCTTCGCCCGCAATGACGACTTTTTCCGTATTATGAGAAATGTTTGTAGGGACAGGTCGCGACCTGTCCGGTATAAAGAAAACGCAAAAAAATGCACGGGTGGATTTGTAACCCGCCCGTATAAGAATAACAGAACAAATAAGAGAGTTCTCCTATGTATCGCGCGAAGATCTACGTTACGTTGAAAGAATCTGTTCTTGATCCACAGGGTAAAACCATCAAGCATGCTCTTGAGTCGCTTGAATTTCATGGGATAGAGGACGTCAGGCTGGGAAAATATTTTGTCATCACAATGAACATGGATTCTGAAAAGAAAGCCAGGGACCATATTGAAAACATGTGCCGGAAACTTCTGGTCAATCCGGTTATTGAGACGTTTTCATTCGATCTTGAAAAGATGAAAGATAAGTAGGGGCACAACGCGTTGTGCCCGTTAATTCATAGTAAAAATGGAAAAGCAAAATAGCCAGTATAAATTATATCTTTCCATTGTGATCCCTGTTTATAATGAGCAGGAGAACCTGGAAGAGCTTTTTTCGCGCCTGAAAAAGACACTGGATGAAAATAAATACAGCTGGGAGCTGATATTTATCAATGACGGGAGCCGGGATAATTCCGGAGAAGCTCTTATAAGGATCCACAACCAGAATCCCCAGGTCAAAGTGCTTGAGTTTAACCGGAACTACGGCCAGCATGCCGCTGTGTTTGCCGGATTCAGCGCTGTTGAGGGGGAGATCGTTGTTGTTCTTGACGCTGATCTTCAGAATCCGCCTGAGGAGATACCCAATCTGGTGAAAAAAATCGAGGAAGGGTTTGATGTTGTCAGCGGCCTTCGTGAAAAGCGGCAGGATTCCCTTCTTCGAAAGATCCCTTCTTTTTTTATGGCCAAGGTCATTTCTTATGCCACAGGGGTAAGCATGAAAGATTACGGGACAATGCTCAGAGCTTACAGGAGAGACATCATTGAAAATGTCAAGGAGTGCCAGGAGATCTCAAGCTATATTCCGGCTCTGGCCAATCTTTTTGCCAACAAAGTGACGGAAATCAACTGCCGGCACGATTCCCGGAAAGGCGGCAAAAGCAAATACAGCTTTTACAGGCTCCTGAAGCTGAACTTCGATTTCATGACAGGCTTTTCTTCCATACCGATCCACCTTGTCAGCGTCCTGGGTCTTTTCGTGTCTCTTCTGGGGCTTGGCTTCGGTGCCTTCTTGGGAGCCAGAAGGATTATTTTCGGCGATCAACCCGGTGAACAGGGAATATTTACCCTTTTTGCCATACTGTTCTTTTTTGTAGGCATCCAGATCTTTTCTCTCGGCCTTATCGGAGAATATATCGGGCGCATTTATTCTGAGGTGAGAAAAAGGCCCCGGTATTTTATCAAGAAAAAATATATTCATAAGTAAAAAACCCTTAAAACTCTGAATGCTAAACTTTGTTGATACCCATGCGGGTCTTGGCTTGATGTGTTCAACGAGCAAACGTTTGTAGGTTACAGTTACGAAGCCCATTTCACATGAACGGCGTTGTTGCAATCGCGTGACCGCATAAGAAGCGGACGTGAGTCCCGTTGGCGTGAGCCACGTCGGCAACGCCACACGTGGGACAACGTCCCTCACGGGAACGCAACTGCACGTGGCGCGATTCACGTCATATGGCGGTCAGGTTTAACATCTTGAAAACCCTTCCTCATTTACGTTTTCTTCACACTGCTTGTCAACACATCAAGCCACCCGGCATTCAGTACGTCTTTGGCTGAAGGTTTTTGAGTTCAGGTTTTTTTGTATCACGCGCAGATGCAGACAATTGATTCTATACAGCAGATAATTGGTGAGAAATGCGGGTTAATGCTATAATCTATGGAATATGAACGCACAGCCGACATTATTGGGTTTAAAAGTTGATATCGATACTTATGAAGGGGCCAAGGAAGGGATACCCCGCCTCATCAAGCTTTTTAAAAGGCACAGTATTCCGGCCAGCTTTTTTGCCGTCATGGGGCCTGAACATTCAGGACGCGCAGTTTTTCGCCTTTTTACGCATAAAGGATTTTTAAAAAAGATGCTGCGAACAAAGGCGCCGAAGGCCTATGGCTTAAAAACGCTTCTTTATGGAACACTTTTACCAGGGCCCATGATGTCAGAAAAGCTCAAGCACCACTACCGCATGATAATCAGCGAAGGCTTTGAGCTGGGCGTACATGGCTACGACCATATTGCCTGGCATAATGATCTGACAAAATGGTCTGAAGAAAAAATAAGAGGCGAGTATGACAAGATTAGAGAAGCTTACAGGAAAATAGCGGGAAAAGACCCGGAAAGCCTGGGAACCCCGGGGTGGCAGGAATCAGCCGATCATTTAAAAGTGACTGATTCCCTCGGGTTTTCGTACAGGAGCGATACGCGCTTCTCTCAGCCGTTTTACCCTGAAAAGGACGGATACGCCTCATCTGTTCCCGAGATCCCGACCACGTTCCCGAGCCTGGATGAGGTGCTTGGAAATGAAGATGTCCTCAAGGGCAAAGGACCTTTTGATGTGATGATGCAACGCCTCCAGGAAGGGAAAATCAATATTTTTACCCTGCACACCGAGCTGGAGGGAAGGTTTTATCTTCGTTTTTTTGAAGAGTTCATCTTAAAATTGAAGGAAAAAAAGGGGATGGAGTTCCTGACATTACAGGCCATTGCCGATCGCGTGCGGGAAAATGACGATATTCCAAGAAGATCTTTTCATATGGGAGAAGTGCCGGGCCGCGCAGGAAAAGTCGCGATCGGAGGAGAGGTATCTGCGTGAATCCGCGTTGGATCTGCGCAGATGTGCGTTCAAATGAAAATCATCCATAAATATCTGCTCAAGGAAATCGTGGCGCCTTTTTTTCTGGCGCTTTTTGTCATTACTTTCATTCTCCTTTTTGTTGAGATCGACCGAATTGCCGACAGCGTTATCAATAAAGGTGTATCATTGGGAACGGTGCTCGTTATTCTTGGAAATCTTGCTCTTTATCTTTTCCATATAACAATTCCTATCGCTTTTATGGCCGCTGTTCTTCTGGCTCTCGGGCGCATGTCTTCAGAAAACGAGATCCTGGCCCTGCGCTCTCTGGGGATCAGCCTTCACACTCTGATCGTTCCTGTTATCATCCTGGCCGGTTTATTATCCTTTATTCTTCTCTTCATGCAGGATAAGGTCTTTCCGAATATTGAAAACAGGATCGAGAGGATCTTTTATAATATGGCCAGAGAATCCCGGGCCTTTTCGATCAAGGAGAAAGAATTTATCGAGCTGGGAGACTACACGTTTTATATTCAAAAGATCGACGGCAATCTGATAAAAGACGTCACGATCTATGAGCCTGTCGGCAACAAGACGCATCGGACAGTTACGGCAAGAGAAGGCGAATACACGATGCTGAAG
>JAFGJP010000097.1 GCA_016929035.1 Candidatus Auribacterota bacterium
TTGTCATTGCGAGCTAAAAGCGAAGCAATCTCAAGTAATTGATTTTCAATAGATTGCTTCGTCGCTGGTACTCCTCGCAATGGGCATGAATTTTTAAAGTATTTCTGAGATTCGATACTAGCCCGCATATTTCATGAAATCTTATGAAATATCCAGGCTAGCAGAATTACAAAGACTTCGATTTATATATGTATCTATAATTCAATTAGAAGATTCTGCCAGGGGTGAAAGAGAAATCTCATGATATTGCTCTAAGGGATAGTTGAGACCTGCTATTTCCTTTGCCTGGCGGTAAAAATCTTTAACTCTTCCGGTTGCAAAAAAGCGTACGGTCTGCCTGTGGGAAGTCTCATCGGCGGCGCATCCTAAAGCAGTTTTTAAGTGATTCACGCTGACCGGAGCAGGAGCGACAAGGGAGACCTCTTCTCCGCAGAGATCCTTTAAAACAGAATGGATAAAGTGAAAATGCGTACAGCCGATGACGAGAGTATCGACATGTTCTTGAAAAAGAGGCTCAAGATAAGACCGGGCTACAAGCAGTGTTTCCTTCCCGCGGGTCTGTCCGTTTGTCACCCGCTCAACAAGGTCAGGGGCGGCGTTGATAAAGATGTCGATGTTAGGGATATACTTTTTCAGAAATATGGAGAACTGATTGACTTTTTTTGTCAGACGGGTGGAAAGAATTCCTATTTTTCTGTTTTTCGAAACGTTGTCGACTTCCTGGCAGAGAGACGCGTTCAGCATGCTCACGATTCTTCCGGAAAAGGATTGTTTCAAAAGTTTTTTATCCTTTTCAAAAATTCCTGAGGCCGTCGAACAGGCAATAATGAGAGCATTGCATTTTCTCTTTTCAAAGAACAAAGAGATTTCCCTGATGTAGCCGGCGACCTGCTTTTCCTCTTTTTCTCCATAGGGATAGCGTTTCGTGTCGGCGAGGTATTCAATGTCCGCGTGAGGAAAGAGTTCAGAGGCTTTCTGAAAAACGCTCAGTCCCCCGACGCCGGAATCAAATATCCCCAGTTTCAAGCGATTTTGCATAGCGGTATCAAAGTCCTTTAAAAAAATGAAAGGTCATCATCATATCAGAAATCCGTCTGTCATTTGAAGAAGAAAAAAGTCAGGGGGCTTTGGGTTTTTCCAGTTTTTCAAGGATTGCCCTGGCTTCTTCGAATTCAGGAGCCTTTTTAAGGACTTTGCGAAGAAGGGAAACGGCGCGGCTGATCTGTCCGAGGTAGATTTTTTTTTGCGCTTTGATGAAAGCAGGAAGGGCTTTTTGCTTTTTTTTGCACCTCTCGGTCCCTTCAATGGCTTCCGGGTACTTGTCGTCGATGGAAAGCGTTATTTGATAAAGAGCGATGGCTTCGACAAACCTCAGCTCCTTTTCGAACTTCAGCCCCCGTTGGTATTCTACCGTGGCTTTGCGGATGATCTCTTCTTTTTCCTTGCGCTGAGCCTGTTTTTTTTCAGCGGCGTGATGGGCGTATTCCAGCGTTTCCAGAAGCTTCTCGAAGTCCGGCGCTTTTATGATCCTTTCCTGGAGATAAGCTTCGCACTCTTTTTCATCGTCTGTTTCAAAGCGTACCCTCTTGAGAAATTGCTGGAGGAGGTTTATGTATTGCTTGTACTTGGAAATAAAGAGCTTGGCTGTTTCAAAGAAATCCATAAGAGGGATGTTTTCATTTACCCTGAGATAGTAGCTGGAATATCGGTAAATGGCTTGAAAAAGATCCATATACGTGTTGATCCTGTCTGGGAAAAGCTCAATGGCTTTGGAAATGTTTTTAAAAGTCAGCTCGCTTATGTGACGTTCTCTCAGGTCATTGATGCTCGAGTGGAGGAGCTGGTTGACAGGAACAAGCTTTTCATTGATCCCATAAATAAATTTTTTTCTGTCGGAAAGCTTGTCCCGGAACATCAGAATAATGGCTGAAAAATCTTCAAACCGCGTTTTGCTTTCTTCTTCGAAACGGCTGATTTTATCGACCAGCATGCTGATATATTGAAGAATCGTATAATCGATTTTGCAAAGGTTCTCTTCAATGTCCGGCCAAAAAAATTTGTATTCATGCAGAAAGAAAAGCCTCTGGCTTCTTTCATATGTCGCGTAGTGAAAGGAATCGGTCAGGTTCTTTATCATGTTGGAAAGAGGAATGAGGAGATTAAGGTTTTTCTTTTCGTTGATAAGGTCGTTATAGCGCTCTTCAATGATCTTCAGAATGGTTTTCAGCTTTTCACAAAGAAATGCTTCAAAAAGCTCTGCTGTGGCTATTCGCTGCTTTGGAGACCGGTATCCCTGATAACCTTCTATAAGTGTTGAGAGCTTCTGAAGATAGTTGATTGAAGAAGCATCCTGAGCCATGACTCCTCTTTTCAGTTATTCGGGCTTGATTTGCTTTGTTTCTCCATCCTGGATTCGTTGAAAAACCTGCCTGCATTCCATGTGCGCAAATTTTTCATTTGACAGATCTTCGAAGTCAGCCAGAATAATTTGTTTCACTTCTTTGAGAACATTATCAGGGTTGACAGCGGCTGAGCGAGCTGTTCTTCTTATTTTAATTTCTACGTTGCCTTCTTGCAATACTTTCTTGCCGATGATGATTTTTATAGGTATGCCGATAAGATCAGCGTCGGCAAATTTGAACCCGGCTCTTTCGTCCCTGTCGTCCAGCAGAGTCTCGATTTTGTCTGCGCAAAGCTGCCCGTAAATTTTTTCGGCGACTTCAAGGCATTGACCTTTGTCAAGAGGGATGACAATGACCTGAAAAGGAGCGACTTCGATGGGCCAGATAATGCCTTTTTCATCGCTGTTCTGTTCAATGACAGCGGCGACGGTTCTGCTGACGCCGATGCCGTAGCATCCCATGATCATCGGAACATCTTCTCCCTTCTCGTTCTGGATGACCGCTGAAAGCCTGGCCGAATACTTTGTCCCCAGCTCAAAGATCTGTCCGACTTCTATGCCTTTGGAAAATTCCAGCTCCGTTGAACACTTCGGGCAAAGATCACCCTCTTGAGGAAATCCTATGTCAAGCCAGTCGTAAACAACAAAGTCTCTTCCGATGTTCACATATTTGTAGTGCATGTCGTTTTTATTTGCCCCGGTTATGGCATTGACCATATCCTTTACGCTGAGATCAGCGATTATCGGGATGTTTTTCAGCCTGACCGGCCCGGAGTATCCGAGGTCAGCGCCTGTCACTTTCTTGATTTCTTTCGGTTCAGCGAGAACAAGATCTTCGTCTTTTAAGACTGATTTCAGCTTGTTTTCATTGACATCGAGGTCGCCCCGGATAAGAACGGCATAAAAATTATCTTTCCCCCTGTAGATCAGGGTCTTGATGAATCGGTCCGCTTCACAGTCGAAAAATTGACAGAGCTCTTCGACGCGTTTCAGTCCCGGAGTGTGGATTTCAGCGACAGGATACTGTTTGATTCCCAGGATGCTTTTTTCTTTAAGCTTTCTTTTTGCCAGTTCCCTGTTCGCCGCGTAACCGCACGAAGGACAGGAAACGATGGTATCCTCTCCGGATTCCGCCGTCGCTGTAAATTCATGTGATTTTTTACCTCCCATCACGCCGGTGTCGGCCTCAATAACCATGCATTTGAGACCGCATCTTCTGAAAATAGCCGAGTAGGCGTCATGCATAGCCTGGTAGATCTTTTCGTTATCCTCCCTGGTCATGGAAAAGCTGTAGCCGTCTTTCATGATAAACTCTCTTGCCCGTATGACCCCGAAGCGCGGACGGATCTCATCCCTGAACTTGGCCTGGATCTGATAAAAATTTTTAGGAAGCGAGCGGTAGGAATCGATCTTATGAGCGACAAGGTCGGTTATTATCTCCTCATGCGTCGGGCCAAGAATAAATTCCCTGTCCTCCCTGTCTCTGGCTTTGAGCATGATGTGCGACATGACGTCATATCGTCCGCTTTTTTGCCACACATCCTTGGGCTGGAGGATAGGCATGAGAAGTTCAATGGCTCCCTTCCGGGACATTTCTTCTCGTATGATCTTTTCTACTTTTTGAATCACGCGAAGTCCAAGGGGAAGATAATTGTACAGCCCGGAAGAGAGCTTATAGATAAGCCCTGCCCTTATCATATAGTTGTGGCTGATGATCTCCGCGTCCTGAGGGCTTTCTTTTAAGGTTGGTATAAAATACTCGCTCCATCTCATAAGGTACCCCTTAAAAAAAATAAAAAGTTAAAAAACAAAAGTTAAAAGTTAAAACCAAAAAACTAATAATTTTAAAGGGGTGCTTCGCATAAGACTGTAATCATCACGCGTTAGCGCTCCATTATTTTTGACTTTTCACTTTTTATTTTTAATCTTTTACTGGATTTTCTTTATTTCTGAAATCAAAACCTTAACAATATCTTTTTCCTTTACTCTTTTTATGACCTTGCCTTTCTTAAAAAGGATTGCTTCTCCCTTTCCGCCTGCAATCCCGATATCAGCCTCTTCTGCCTCTCCAGGACCATTGACGATGCAGCCCATTACAGCTACCTTGAGATCTTTTTTCAGACCTTTGACATTCTGCTCCACGGACTTAGCCATTTTCAGAATATTGATCTGAGAGCGGCCGCATCCCGGGCAGGCGATGATCTCTATGCCAAAAGGCCTCAGTCCAAGAGATCGAAGGATCAGGCGGGCCGTACGGACTTCCCGGAGAGATGTGTCATTGAGCGAAACGCGTATGGTGTCGCCGATTCCTTTCAGGAGAAGAGAGCCGATTCCAAGAGATGACTTGATGATGCCCGCATCGCTTGTTCCGGTCGCTGTTACGCCGACATGAAGTGGCCAGAATGTCTGCAGGGAAATTTTTTCATAGGCTTCGATCGTTTCCCTGACGCTGCTTGATTTCAGGCTGATCTTAATTTTTTCCACGCCTTCTTTTTCGAAGAAATCGACGGCTTCCATTGCGCTTGCCACAAGGCGCTCGGCTGGAGAAAGATTTTTTCCTGACCGGTCTTGGGGAAGCGAACCGGAGTTGGCGCCGATGCGAAGAACAGTGCCGTGCTTTTGGATTTCTTCCGCGATTATTTTCCAGTCTTCTTTTCGGGTAATGTTTCCCGGGTTGATGCGTATGCCGTCAACGCCCTGCCGGATAGCCAGAAGGGCCAGTTCCCGGCTGAAGTGAATATCGGCAACGACAGGTATCGGAGACAGGGAAACAATTTTTTTAAGGGTTTCTGCATCACTTCTGTTCAAAACGGAGACCCGGATGATGTCGCAGCCTTCTTTTTCCAGCTTTTTAATTTCCCGGACGACGCTGGCCGTGTCATGCGTGGGGACCTTGGTCATGCTTTGAACGCTGACAGGCGCGTCTCCTCCTATGGGAACGTTTCTCAAAAAGATCTTTTTTGTCTTCTTTCTTTTCATAGAATATACCGGATGAAATTTTCCTCATCATATCACAAAACGCAAGGGAAAAGAAGAAGGAAAGGCGGGCCAAAAAGATACAAGATACAGGATGACAAGTTCCAAATACCAAATTCCAAATGACAATAAATGCAAAATTACAAATTCGAAAAGATTAAAACACTGAATGAGATAATCACAAGACAGGCAGGAATGGATATCAGGAGACCAGGATATCAGGAAAAAAGCTGTATGCAAGCAGGATGAGGGATGTGAGAAGTGTTGAGTTGAATTATGAATTCATGTCATATTTGATTTTTAATCATTTATCAAA
>JAFGJP010000098.1 GCA_016929035.1 Candidatus Auribacterota bacterium
AAAAAGGGATAACGAATAAGAAGAAGCGACAATAAGAGCAATGATAAAAAAAGAAAATATGGTTTTTTGAGAAGGCATCTCTCTCAGCTCGTATTCTATCCGTTTTGTGACAACAGTATTGTAATACAGAGTCGCTTTTAATCCAAACTTTTCTTGAATATGCTTTAAATAAAAAGAGAACAAAAAATATTCTGCAGAAAAATATTGAGGACAATAAAAAAAACGGTAACGCCCAGAGGAAGAAAAAGCAGAACAAAAAAATACAGAAGCAAAGACACGATGGCTGCCCCTGCTGAGGCCGGGTGAGCCCGGGCGTTTTCAAGAACATGCCCGGCCATATGGAATTTGCGCTCAAAAGGGATAGCAGCAAAAGGCTTTTCTCTCAAAATCCGAAAAATCGCCATAAGGATTTCTTTATCATCAGGCGACATGGAACTGTCTCCTTTTTTCATCGAATCTCTCAAGCGATAAAGAACGCGGGAGTTCTGAAAACTGGCCGGAAGGCTGATAAAAAGAATGACAGAGACAAGCATCAGAACATGTTCTCCGAGCAGGATTCCTCCCAGCATCAGGAGAAAAGCGCTGAGAATAATGAAAACGGCCTGAAGAAAAGGAAACCTCTGAAGAAGAGCCAAATTGAATATCTGTCCGCCGTCAAACGGCATGAGGGGAAGCAGGTTGAAAAGATTAAGAACAAGAAAGACTATTCCTGCTTCCTGCAATATGCCAAGGTTAGTCCATGCATAAGCAAAAAGACAGAAAATCCCTATGACAATTCCCGGAGCCGGCCCCATCAGACAGACAACAGCCTTCTGACAGGCATGGGCATTGTCCTTTTTACCGACAGATGCTGCTCCAAGGAAAGGAAGAAAAAGGATCTTCATATCCTTATATCCAAAGGCATACATGCCTAAAATATGCCCCAGCTCATGGACAAAAAGAGCAGCGATGATAATCAGAATAAAGTGAAACGAAAGGGTGAAACCAAAGACAAGAGCGAAAAGGATGAGGCTTGTCATCAGCATGAGCGTTTTTCCCATCCACTTCAATTCACCTTTCTTTGTCAACCGCGCAGCTCTTTGAAAACGCTCCACATCGACTTCCAGGGGAATACTTATAGATTTGCCCATCGCCGCTTTTTGCTTTTTTAGCATTTCAAGAATCTTCTGTCGCCCTTTTAAAAATTTCCAGGCCAGACTGAATGCGGCAAAAAAACGGAACGCATAGCCATTCTGTCCTTTTCTAATCGTTTTCCTTTTCTCCATATTATCGATAAAGCTATCGAGCCTTTCTTTTTCATAACTTACTATTTCTGATTGAGTTAAACAAACTGCAGGCGAAGCCTGCATCCTTTTCAGCGCATCAAGATGAGACCGCCACTGCCCGGCTATGCTTTCAGCGTAAGGATCAACCAAGACGGTATCCGCAAAATCTCCAACGAGCGCATGAGAAATTCCATTAACGGTCAAGAGGCTTCTTCTATCCTCAAAGACTGTAACAAACTCAACGGAACACGGGTGAAGATGCTCGAGCTGCGTCGTAAGGGAAAGAGAAGCATATGTCTTTTTTTCCGGAAAAACATAGACCAGGCTCCACTTCTTCTCTTTATCATTAGCGAAGATGCCTTCGGTCCTTTGCGCGTGAGACCGCTGAAAGCCCAGGCTCAAAAGCTCCTCTTCATAATCGTAAAAAAATGATTTCAGATAATCCGGTAAGAGCCCTTCATCAGCCAGCTCGCAGTCTCCTCTTTTGAGTCGAAGCCCGAGTATAAAATGGACAAACATCCCGTACTTTAAAAAAAACAAGAAAACAAAAAAACCGGCGATAGAAAAGAAGTAGACTGACCACGTCGTAGTCATTTTATCAATCCTGGTTCTGTTTTTGACTTTATTATTATATCTGAACGTCTTAGCCTGTAAACAGCGGATATTTTATCCCAACCGGCCTATTCCGGTCTCCTTGACCGAGACGCGAATCTGTTCTATACTTACGTAACTCTGATGACAAACCTTTTTTTAATTTAGCGAGAGCGAGGATATGCCTGCAAGGCCGAATTTTTCAAGAGCTTTTCAAGCGCTTTTTGGGACAGATCCTCAGAACATAAAAAGCGTCTGCCTCCTTGTTCCCTTTGCTTCATCTGGACTTTTCAAGGCCTTCCGCGTCAAAAATTATACAAAGGGAGCAATCTACTCTTCAGGACAAAGTGATTTTTTTACTTTCATCCATACCCGGATGGGCTCCCCTTTTGCAGGCGATGCTGTCCTCCACCTGAAAGATACTCCCTGCCGCTATGTCATCCTTTTTGGCGCCTGCGGTGCCCTGCAAAAGCATTTTTTTTCTGAAAAGGAGCTTTTTCTCATTGATAAGGCGCATGTGCAGGACAGCTTTATCGGCATGCTTGAAAAAAAGCCTCCTTTTGAAGTTTTTTTCAGTGACAGAAGCCTTTTCCAAGGTCTCCTCGATCTCAAAAACGAATTTCCGATTAAAACGGCCAACTGCCTGACTGTCGGCTCTCTTCGTCTTGAAAAAAATTTTTTAAATAACACAGGAGGATTTGGTTGCGATATCGCCGACATGGAATCCGCTGCTGTTTTTGCTGCAGCAAAGTCTGCTCATCTCAAAGCAGCCTCTCTTCTTTTTGCAACCGACTGTGTAACATCTTTCCCTCTGGAAGAAGCTCTTAGTAAAAGAAACCTCGGGAAAATGATACAAAAAACGCAGAAGTTTTCTCTTATGGCCTATGAAATCTTAAAACTTTTTTTCTTAAAAAGATAAAACCATGGTATGATGGAAAAAATTTTCTAAAAACATGCATTCAAACATTTCAGAAGTCTTTCTTATACAAGGGCACCTGCAGGATTTCCTGAAGTCACCGGAAAAAATCCTCGGAGGCATCGAAAAAACAGGAGCTTTTGAAAGCATCAAAAAAAACACCCCCGTTGCCCTTAAAATCCATTTCGGAGAAAAGGGCAATGTGTCTCATATCCCTCCAAGGCTTGTTTCACCTCTCTCAAAAAAGCTTAAAGAGCTTCAGGCGAAGCCTTTCCTTTTCGAGACGAACACCCTTTACCGCGGAGAGAGAATGAACTCTGTCGATCACATCAATCTCGCCTACCAACACGGTTTCGGCAGGCTGGGACTTCCAATTATCATTGGAGACGGCCTCAAAGGCAATGACTACACCGAAGTCGGAATCTACAAAAAACATTTCCAGAGCTGCTTTGTCGCCAAGGCGCTGGACGACATCCCCATGATGATCGTCTTGTCCCACTTTACTGGGCACATGCTCACCGGCTTTGGCGCGGCTTTAAAAAACCTTGGCATGGGCTGCGCATCCCGAAGAGGTAAACTTGCCCAGCATTCCGTCGTATGTCCGCGGATCAGCCCTTCTCAGTGTATCCAGTGTGGCGCCTGCGCGGAAAACTGCCCGGCTGACGCTATTGAAAGACGTGAAGACAGCTTTTTTATCTGCGAAGAAAAATGCATCGGCTGCGCCCAGTGCATCAGCGTCTGTCCTCAGGGAGCTGTCAAGATCATCTGGTGCGAGGCCACGGGGAACATGGGAGAAAAAATGATGGAGTACGCTTTTGCCGTAACACAAAAAGTCAAAAGGTGCGTCTTTGTGAATTTTTGCGTCTTTATAACCAAAGAATGCGACTGCATGAACTGTGAGAAAAGCGGTTTTATTCCTGATCTTGGCGTCCTTGTAAGCACCGATCCCGTGAGCCTCGACAAGGCCTGCGTCGACCTTTTGGTCAAGAGGGAAAGCCGCGATGTATGGAAAGAAATCCATCCCAGCGTAGACTATCTTCATCAAATGGATTATGCTCAGAAGCTTGGCTTAGGAACTCAGGCCTATCGTCTTGTTGAGTTAAAATAACCGTCATTTCATTCGGCTTCTCTTGTCCAATATCTCTCTTTCTCTTTTTGTCAGGCTGTGGATGCCTTCACGAGAAATCTTATCCAGTATCCTGTCGGCTTTTTCTTCCACATCCTGCCTCTTTCTCATGTTTCGCTCCCGGTGATGCTTTCTCCATTTGTCCTTCAGAGAAGAAAGATCTGTTCTTGAAAGAACGCTTCGGATCCACTCAAACCTGAAATACAGGTAGCCGAAAAGTCCTCCTCCTAGATGCGCCATGTAGGCGACGCCGCTTCCGGGAGAGGACAGCATTCCCAGGATATTTATTCCGATAAACAGCCAGACAGCGTGCTTCATCTTCATGGGAAAAAGAAAAAAAAGAAGGATAATGCTGTCCGGGAAAAGAACGGCATGGGCGACAAGAAGGCCAAAGATCACGCCTGAAAGACCCACGATGACCTGTCCCTGACCTGAAGCCGTGCTGACAAGGATACTGCAGACGCCTGCTCCTATGCCCGTGAAGAAAAAGAAAGAGAGAAATGCTTTTCTCCCCCACAGTTCTTCAAGAGGAACGCCAAAGAAAAAAAACATCAGCATGTTCAACACAAGATGCCAGAGCCCGATATGGACAAAAAGATAGGTCACGAGTTGCCAAAGCATCAATCTGCGAAGGACAAAAGAAGGAACAAGCCCCAGAATGATTTCAAAGCCGAGCCCGAGCCTTTTTCCGATATGGACCAGGATAAAAACACATATGTTGACAAAGATGATGATTTTAACCGCATGGGATATCCCAAAACCGTAATGGAAACTGGTAGAGGAATCACCTGTCTGATAGGACCTCATGGCGCGCCCGGAGCCTTCTCCTTTGTGTCACTGGTCAGCGCTGGGAACCGGCAGGACGAGAGCACTGTCACGTCTCGGGCTGGTCTTCGGCCAGCTGAGCGATATTGAGCCGGAGAATATCAAGATCGACCTCTGATATATCAACGATTTCCAAGCCGCCGGTATAAATGCCTTTCTCGTTTTTCTCCCCTATCCATACGACACGGGCAGACAGGCGGACATCCGTCTTTTTCTCATCACCGCCCTCTATGCAGCACCTGATCCTCAGCTCGATCTCGTCCCCTGGATAAAACCTCTCCGGCAGGATGATCCCCACTCCCTTTTCAGAAATGTCCACAACGGTCGCATAGATGTTGCGGTTGCCCAGATAGACATCAGCAAGATAGTGCACTTTAAATCGGGGATAAAGTCTTCTGTCAACAAGCTCAAAATCCTCGTTATGCTTTTTCATGTTTTCTTCCTTGTCTTCCTATAAAATATTTTGCTTACATGAAAACCAGAAACGAATCTAGTTTCCCAGGAGTTCTTTCACCTGGCTGACCAGAAGGTCCATTTCAACGGGCTTGGTCAGGTAGGCATCAGCACCCACTTTTATTCCTATCCATTTGTCAGCATCCGACTTCCTCGCTGTCAGAAGAATAATGGGAATATGCCGGTATTTTTCATCGTATTTCAATATGCGGCAGACCATGAAGCCGTTAATCCGGGGCAGATTCAGATCCAGGATGATCAGATCAGGATTTTCTTCTCTTGCCTTGAGCACGGCTTCCTGACCGTCATAAGCGGGAATCACATCAAAGCCGTTTGCTTCCAGCTTTTTTGAAATAATTTTAACCATGGTCTTCCCATCATCAACAACGAGTATCCTGGACATGTTCTTTTTCTCCGCGCTTTTGCAATCGCCTGATACGTCTCCATTAAATGAAATTCCGATCGTGAAATCAAGAAGAAAAGTTGAAGCTTGTTTCAGAAAACGGGTTTATATTGTTCTTTGTCAGCAGGCATGATAAGATTTGAACAGGAAAGACGAGGTGCTGTCATGATGACCGTGGGCGAGATCATGACGAAAAACGTTGTTACCGTTGATATGGATGATACTCTCAGGACCATCAGCCAGATCTTTCACGCGCACAGGTTCCACCACCTTCTTGTCACCAAGGAAAAAAAGCTTGTCGGCATTATTTCCGACAGGGATTTTATCAAGGCCATGAGCCCTTTTCTTCATTCTCTTTCTGAGAGAGAGCAGGACCGGGCCACGCTGAACACCAAAGCCCATCGCATAATGACCCGCAACCCTTTGACAGCAACACAGGAAACGTCCATTGAACAGGCCTCGAAGCTTCTTGTGAAGAACAACATCTCATGCCTTCCTGTTATCGACGCAGGCGGGGAAATCGAAGGGATCGTGACATGGAAGGATATCCTGAACTGGAGCATATTCTTCAGGATATGAAAGGAGATGTCGTGCTCGTCAGCCAGATAATGAGCCGGAAGGTCGTGACGGTAGAGATGGACGACACGCTGCGGGTCATCAACGACATCTTCATGCATGTCAGGTTCCACCATCTTCTGGTCGTTAAAAACAAAGCTCTTGTCGGTGTCATATCAGACCGCGACTTCTTGAAGGCGATAAGCCCGTTCATCAATACGCTTTCCGAGCGCAACCAGGACAGGGCCACGCTCAATATCAGGGCTCACCAGATCATGACAAGGGAACCCTTCACCGTTCTCAAAAACGAACAGGTGGAGCATGCGGCAGAGAAAATGGTCAAAAAAAATATTTCCTGCCTTCCCGTTGTCAGCGAAAAGGGCAAAATCGAGGGAATCGTTACCGTAAAAGATATCATCCGCTGGAACGTGCTCAAGAAAAAGAAGGATGAGATACACGAAAATTAATGGTGGATAATAGCTTGAAAAAAACATGAACCGGAAGGGAAAAAACGTTTTTCAGTTTTCAATATCCTTGCTGAAGGAAGCAAAAAAACTGTCCTGATCGATGCTCTTCCACCAGTCTTTGGCCTCCTCGATGGTCTTGAGCTTTCTTCCGGCAAGCCGGGATAAAAAATAAAGAGTGAATCCCTTTTTCTCTTCTTCCTGCCCCATCACAAGGAGGACATCCACTGACTCCTTATCAAACAGACGAAATGTATAAAAGAGAAACACTTCATCGACCTGCTCTGCTCTTTCGAGCAAAAACTTGTTCACGACAAATGTCGCATCAGGGCTTTTTTCCAGCCTCATTAAGACTTCCTTGAGAATCATCTTATCGCGGTCGCTTTCCGACCCGAACAGCGCTTCCAGCTTTTCCAATAAAACGGGCTCGCTTATTTTTTGCATCTGGCAGGAAGCGCTTATCTTTGTCCAGTTATCCGAGTCCCTGTCGTCAAAAAATCTGCTCAAAATGCCTAATGTCTCAGGAGTTGCATACTGGGAGGCAAGGCTGATGAGATATTCTTTCTTTTTGCTTGAAATAATACCCTGGCTTTTCAACAGATCCATCATCGGCTTGCTGTACGCCTTATCATCCAACTTTTTAAAGCAGAGAACGACCTCGTAAGCAATGAGGTCCTTATCGGTCTTTTTGAAAAGCTCTATCAAATGAGGAAAGGCCTCTTTGATCTGAAAAAAAGCAATGAGGTTGATGATCTTCTGCTGATGCAAAAAATCATGACTATCGAGATTAGAGACAATAACAGGGTCTCTCAGCTCCGCGGTGTATGCGGAAAGCTGTTTGACCACGTCACCAAAATTTTTGTTATCCACGATGGAGATAAGATGAGCGATCTCTTTTTCAATATTGTTTTCCCGATATTCAAGATAGAAATTAACGGTCAGAAGAATAAGAACAATCGGCAAGAAAACATAGTAAAAAAACTTGATGAGAAATTTATTCCGCATTTTTATATCAGCTAAAGTTTATACCTAATTAAAATTCAAGTTAATATAATCAACGTCAAAATCATCCCCCCATGTAGACTTGACGGTGATATTGTTGTATCCCTGGTTCAGCCAGGACGTGTCTACGGTAAATGTGTATTCGCCATGAACGCCAACCCTTGACCTTCCGACTTCATGGCCATTAATGAAAACAGGATCTTCCTGATGAATAGAATTCAGCTGCCATGTTCCTGATGGAATGGCACTGCTGAAGCTCACCACAAGCTCTGCATTAGAGACCTGCGAGAGATCTCCTGTTATTTCAAAGTCTTTGCTCCAGCTGAGACCAACTCCAGGTGCGTTATCCCCCATATGAAAAGCATTCGTAGAAAGCTCCATTTGAGGAGGCGGGGGAGGAGGAGGCGGTGGCGGCGGCGGGGCATCCAGGGCGTCAAGGTCCTCGGAGAAATCTTTGAGATCCCTGTGCTTGGCTACGATAAGGTTGCCGTCCGTCTTTCCTACGACGCTTGTGTCATGACCGCCGACAGCGCGGCCGGATTTCCCGAACTGCTTCCTGAGGTTGTCACCAAAAAGCACATAACCCAGAATGCCTGCAATGGCTATCAGGCACACAACAATAAGAACCTCTGTCAGGCTCTGGCCGCTCTCTTTTTTTACAACAAGCTTCATATTAGCATGTTAAGATATTTTGTGTAATAAATCTACATTTTTATTCAATTGATATGGCTGTTTTATAATATTTTATTACATTTTAAGCATTTTGTCAACTCTATTGTCATATTATGTTATATTGTTTTTATCCTCCTGTCAGGTAAAATTAGTATTGATTCAGATTTTTTCATTCGTTTCAATTTGATTGGACAGCATCGAACGAAAAATGTTTTGGTCTCGCTTAAAAAATAAAAAACGATCCATTACAGGAACGTGTCTTCAGTGCGGGAAATGCTGCAGGAATATCATCCTCTTTCACAGGGGAAAGCCTGTCAGGTCCATAAAAAAATTCGAAAAGCTTGTGAAAAAAAATCCCTTTTACAGCCATTTCTATCTGACTTACAAAAATCCGGAAAACGGCTGTCTTTACTTCTCCTGCGACAGGATAAGCTCTGACAACCTCTGCTCCGACTATGTGAACAGGCCGGAGATCTGTAAAAAATATCCTCAAAGCGAGGTGTTCGAATACGGAGGGAATCTTCTTCCGGGCTGCGGGTACAGTCTCTCCTCCTCAG
>JAFGJP010000099.1 GCA_016929035.1 Candidatus Auribacterota bacterium
AAGAAGAATAAAATAATATATTAAAAACCTTATGCTCTTTCGCCGGGAGTTAAAAAAGCCCTGAGGAGCAATTGTGACATTGATGTAAAACATTATGTTTAACCACTGAACATTAACGAGTAGCGTGAATTAAAAATGAAAAAAGCACTGGTAAGAAACAGAAGGCAAGGCCGCATAGATGTCTATCTGACAGATATCGAAGATCTGGAGTGCCACGACATGTGCATTCTTACAACTGACAGGGGATTCGATTACGGGACCTTCGTAAGGTATTGCGGAGAATCGGAAAGCGACGAAAAACAGGATAACCTTCCGAAGATCGAAAGAAGAGCCAACCAGCAGGACAGGCGAAAAATCGAACAGAATATGATAGAAGAGAAAAAAGGAATCGAGATATGCCAGAAAAAGATCAAGGACCTGAAAAAAGACATGAAGCTCGTCTCCGTCGAATACACTTTTGACAAGACAAAGATGATCTTTTATTTCACGGCAAAAGGGCGGATCGACTTTCGCGATCTTGTCAAAGAGCTGGCTTCAACCTTCAAAACACGCATCGAGCTGAGGCAGATCGGCGTGCGCGACGAGTCAAAGATCATCGGCGGCCTGGGCCCATGCGGAAGGATGCTCTGCTGCTGCTCCTGGATAAGGGAGTTTGATGCTGTCAACATCAAGATGGCCAAGACCCAGAGGCTTTCCCTTAACCCGGAGAAGATTTCCGGGCTGTGCGGCCGTCTTCTGTGCTGCCTGCGGTATGAGTACTTCACCTATAAATTCTATGAAGGGAAGATCCCTCTTGAAGGAAGCTTTGTCAAGTACAAGGGGGAAATCGGCCAGGTGGAGAGCGTCAATATCCTGAAGGGAACTCTCAGCGTGCGCTTTAACGATGACAGGAAGATCGAGATCAACGGTGAAGAGGCCAAGGTCGTTGAGAAAAAAACAAAGAACAAAGAGGATTGATGCTGATATGGGCGGCAAAAAAAAATTCTACATCACGACAGCAATTGATTACGTGAATTCCCGCCCTCATATCGGAACAGCCTATGAAAAAATAGCGGCCGACGCCCTGGCAAGGTTCCATCGCGTTATGGGTCAAGACGTAATGTTCCTCATAGGAACGGACGAGCACAGCCTTAACGTTCAAAAGCAGGCCGATAAGCTGGGACTTGCTCCTCTCAAGTACTGCGACGACATGGCCCTTGAGTTTGAGGGAACCTGGAAAAAGCTCTCTGTCTCCTACGACGATTTTATCCGGACAACCGAGCCGAGACACGAAGAAACCGTGAGAGACTTTTTCAATATCATGCACAAAAAGGGCGATATCTACGAGGGCGTTTATGAAGGTCATTACTGCGAGTCCTGCGAAGCTTTTCTTAAAGATGCTGACCTCGATGACGAAAAATGCAGGGTGCACGGTCTGCGCCCAAGCTGGATAAAAGAACAAAATTATTTTTTCAGGCTTTCGGCTTACAGCGAAAAACTTCTCAGCCATATTGAGGCCCATAAGGACTTTATCCTTCCGGATATCCGAAGAAACGAGATCGTCAACGTCATCAGGGGCGGGCTGGAAGACATCAGCATATCCAGAAGCTCCGTTTCATGGGGCATTTCTCTTCCTCAGGACCCGAAGCAGGTCATTTACGTCTGGTTCGACGCTTTGATCAACTATGTTTCAGGCGCGGGTTACGTCAGCGACCGGGAAAAGTTCAAGACTTACTGGCCGGCTGACCTTCACGTCATCGGAAAAGATATCACACGCTTTCACTGCGTGATATGGCCCGCTATGCTGATGTCAGTGGGGCTTCCTCTGCCCAGGACCGTTTTCGGCCATGGCTTTGTTTCCATTGAAGGAGAAAAGATGAGCAAGACCAGAGGTACGGTCGTTTACCCGGTGGAGATCGCCGAGACCTACGGCGCCGATGCCTTGAGATATTTTCTCCTGAGAGAGATCCCGTTTGACAGGGACGGCGACTTTTCCATCGAAAAGCTCGAAACGAGATATAACGCTGATCTCGCGAACGATCTGGGAAACCTGCTCAGCCGGGTGGTCACGCTGGCTGAAAAAAAACTGCAGGGCATGGTCAAGCGGAAAGAAACAGCCTCCGATGCCCTGGACAATGATCTTAAAAAATCAGCTGAAAGTGCGCTCAATCAGCTTATTTTCAGCATGGAGTCTTTCGCGATTCACGAAGCCGTCCGGTCCGCATGGGACTTTATCCAGAGATGCAACCGGTACATCGAGGAAACCGCCCCATGGGCGCTCATGAAAGACCCGTCCCGGCAGGAGAGGTTTGAAGAGGTTATCTACAACCTTGTAGAATCGCTCCGGTGGATAGGCGGAATGATCTTTCCTTTTGTTCCTTCGACATCAGAAAGACTTTTCGAGCAATTGGGCCTTGGCGCGGGCTACG
Source organism: Candidatus Auribacterota bacterium (assembly GCA_016929035.1). Lineage (GTDB taxonomy): Bacteria > Auribacterota > JAFGBW01 > JAFGBW01 > JAFGJP01 > JAFGJP01. The sequence goes on from JAFGJP010000099.1 coordinate 2,409, forward strand.
TAAAAAAGATCGTCTTAAAAGACTTTTCATGGGACGCGGGACCTGATGTTTATCATGTTGTCAAAAAAGATCCTCTCTTCCCTCGTCTGGAAAAAAAATAAAGAAAACATTAAACGTGTAAAGCATTTGCTAACGACTAAAGAGTAACGGCTGACCACCGCATATGTACTTCGATTCACACTGCCACCTGGCATTTGAAGAGTTTGAGAGCGATATTGATGATGTTCTGAAAAGAGCTTCAGAAAAAAATATCAGGATCATCACATCAGGCGATTCTCCTGAAGGCTCAAGAAAAGTCATTTCTCTTGTCAAAGAAAAGAGAAAGACGCATCCACATCTTTACGCGACGGCCGGCTTTCACCCTTACGGCGCAGATCTTTTTTCGCCATCTCTTATAGACGATTACAGCAAGATGCTGAAAGACGACGTCGTCGTCGGGCTCGGCGAAGTGGGGCTGGACTACTACAGAAAGAACGCGGCGCCTGAAAACCAACGGAGCGCTTTCAGAAGATTTCTCGAGCTTTCTGTAAGGGAAGATGTTCCTCTAGTGATCCACAACAGGAACAGTGAGGAAGACCTCATCCGGATCCTCGAAGAATCGGGCAGGCAGGCGTTCAGGGGAGTTATTCACTGCTTTTCGTCAGGAAACAGAGATCACGCGAGGGCTTTTCTCAAGAAAGGCTTCATGATATCCTTTGCCGGGCAGGTGACGTTTACGAAAGCTGACAACGTGCGCGACGCGGTTCTCTCCATCCCTCTGAATTCACTGCTCATCGAGACAGACGCTCCGTATCTGGCGCCGCAGGAAAAAAGAGGAAAAAGAAACGAGCCATCTTACGTGGTGTACACGGCGGAAAAAATAGCAAAGCTGCGCGGCTTTTTCAAAGAGGATATCGGGCGCATCACTCATCTGAACGCGCTGAAGCTTTTCCGGATAGAGGACAAAGACGCTTTCTCTCCCAGAGCCGTTTACCGGGTCCGCGACTCTCTTTATATCAACCTAACAAACCGCTGTCCCAACAGATGCGCGTTCTGCATGAAGCAGAAAGATCATCTTGTTCTGGGCTACAACCTGAAGCTGGAAAAAGAGCCTGATGCCGATGATATTATAAAGGGAGTGGAGAAAGAAAAAGGATTCCGGGAAATCGTCTTCTGCGGCCTCGGAGAGCCCTCGTGCCGTCTCGACGTCCTGAAAAAGCTGGGGAAACATTTTAAAGAAAAGGGGCACATGGTCCGGCTGAACACGAACGGCCTCGGAAGCCTCATTAACAGGAGAAATATCGTAAGCGAGCTCAAAGACGCAGTTGACGCTGTTTCCGTCAGCCTCAACGCTCATGACAATAGCACCTACATCCGGCTCTGCTGTCCGGAGTACGGAGAACGGTCTTTTGAAGCTGTTCTTGATTTTATTCGCGAAGCATCAATGATCATGCCGACAAAAGTGACCGTTGTTGACAACGCGCAAGTAAATGTTGAAAAATGCAGAAAAATTTTAGAAAATCTAAATGTTTCTTTTCGCGTCAGGGAAGAATATTATAAAGAGATATAAAAAACAGACCATAGGTCACGGGTCATAGGCCATTTCTAAAAGCTTTTATACCGCCTGTCACCTGTCGCCGTTTCTTGTTAGGAGATTTTATGCCTTCCGCCATAGGGATAGATTTCGGGGGCACGAACACAAAGGTCGCCATTGTCACAGAGAGCGGCAGTATAAAAAGCAAGACATCTTTTGAAACAGGTTCGCCTTTCAGCAGGGATAAATGGATCCAGTCCCTGAATAAAAAAATTGCTGACCTCCAGAAGAAAAATCCATCGGATGTTCCGCTGGGGATAGGGATCGGCATTGCTGCTCTTGTCGATCCTGAAAAAAAGACCGTCCTCCATGCGCCTAACATTACCGGCATCGACGGCTGGGAAATGGGCAAGGACCTTGAAAAGCATTTTCAGATGCCGGTAAAGATAGACAACGACGTCAACGCTGTTGCCCTCGGGGAACATATTTTTAAAAAAACAGGCGGCGCCAGGAATATTGTCGTGCTTACTCTGGGCACCGGAGTAGGGGGAGGGCTTATTCTGGGAGGCCGCCTCTACAGGGGCTCCCGTTTTATCGCAGGCGAGCTCGGACACATCACGATAAACGAAAAAGGGCCGCGCTGCAGCTGCGGCAACACGGGATGCGCAGAGGCCTATCTCGGCAACCAGAGGATCGTATCCAATTTTAAAGAGCTGCTGAAAAAAGGCAGAAGATCGCTTCTTGAAAAAAGCGTTCAAAAAGGAGAGAACCTGACGCCTCAGCTCATCTACGAAGCCGCTAAAAACGGAGACGAAGCATCGCTGCAAATATGGGAAGGTGTCGCCGAGCATCTGGCTACGCTTCTCTCAAGCGTGATCAACCTTCTCAACCCGGACAGGATCATCATCGGCGGGGGCGTTGCCAATGCGTTTGACCTGATCGAAAAGCCCCTTTGGGAGCACCTGAAAAAAAGAGCTCTCAAGGATGCCCTCAATGGTCTGGTGATCGAAAGATCGCACCTGGGCTCGGATGCGGGCGTCATAGGCGCTGCAAGCCTTGTCCTGGAAAAGGAGATATAAGGAATGACTGTTCTTGTCACAGGCGGAGCCGGGTTTATCGGCTCGCATCTTTGCGTCTCTCTTCTCAAGCAGGGACACCGGGTGGTCGTCATCGATAATTTTAATGACTTTTATCCTGTCGTAATCAAGCGCGACAACGCGCGCATACTGAAGGAGTTTGAAAACTGCGTTATTCATGAGAAAGATATTACAAATGAAAAAGATGTCATGGGCATCTTTTCACGCGAGTTGCCGGAGTGCGTGTATCACCTTGCCGCCTGCGCAGGCGTCCGGCCGTCGCTCAAGCAGCCGTTCCTTTATGAAAAAGTCAACGTGGTCGGAACGATGAACATCCTCGAGGCGTCGAGAAAATACGGAGTGAAAAAATTTATTTTCGGCTCCTCGTCCTCTGTCTACGGCGAAAGGGAAAAAGTGCCCTTCAGAGAAGACGACCTCCTTAATAATATTGTTTCACCTTATGCCGCGACCAAGGCTGCCGGCGAGCACTTCTGCCGATGCTACCATTCCCTTTACGGGCTGAACACTATCGTCCTGAGGTTTTTCACGGTCTACGGCCCGAGGCAGCGGCCGGAAATGGCTGTCTGCAAGTTCGCCCGCATGATAGATTCCGGAGAGAAGATCACGGTCTACGGCGACGGCACCTCGAGCAGGGATTACACGTTTATCGACGACATCGTCCAGGGCCTTCTTGGCTGCCTGGACGCTGATCTGAAATTTGACATCATCAATCTCGGGGAAGCCACCACGATCTATCTCAGCGACCTTGTCAGGATCATAGAAAAGCACATGGGGATGCAGGCAAAGATCGAATACGGCGAATGCCAGAAGGGAGATGTTTCCCGCACGTTTGCCGACATCACGAAAGCAAGGAATCTCATCGGGTACGATCCGCAGGTTAACATCGAAGAGGGCGTGAAAAAGTTTGTCAGCTGGTACAAAAGCAGCTATTCGAACGGCATCTACAGGGGCCAAAAATCATTAATGAAAAATAAGTAAAATTAATGTATGATATGAACTTTCCAAAGGAGAAGACATGAAAGTACTGATTACCGGCGGCGCGGGTTTTATCGGCTCACATCTTGCAGAAGCTCTGTTAGACAAAGGACACAGTGTCCGCATAATCGACAACCTCTCGACAGGACACATCGACAATATCAAGCATCTTGAAAAAAATCCCCAGTTTGAATTTATTTATGACTCTATCCTGAACTACAAGATGATAGAAAGAGCTTTTGATGAAGTCAGGTTCGTGTTTCACCTGGCTGCCTCTGTCGGCGTCAAATACATACTGGAAAATCAGGTAGACAGCATCATCACGAACATCCGGGGAACGGAGATCGTGCTCGATCTTGCATCCAAAAGGCAGTGCGGCGTCATGTTTGCGTCGACTTCGGAGATCTACGGAAGAAACGATACCGGCACCCTTGCCGAAGAAAGCAACCGAATCATGGGTGCGACCACCGTCCACCGATGGAGCTACGCGACATCCAAGGCGCTTGATGAATACATGGCGCTTGCTTTCCACAGGGAGAGAGCCGTTCCTCTTCGAATTGTCCGCTTTTTCAACGTCTGCGGCCCTCGCCAGACAGGCCGGTACGGAATGGTCGTCCCGCGTTTTGTCAAAAGCGCGCTGGCCAATGATCCCATAACCGTTCACGGCGACGGGAAGCAGGTCAGGAGCTTCACGCATGTCAAGGACGCTGTCGCAGCGGTCATGATGGTCTTTGAAAACAAGAAAGCCGAAGGCGGGATCTACAATATCGGCAGCGAGAACGTTATCAGCATATGGGAGCTGGCTGTAAAAATCAAAGAGCTTTTAAAAAGCAAATCGGAAATCAAGTTCGTTTCTTACCATGATGTCTACCCGGAAGGATTCGAAGACATGAAAAGGCGCGTGCCCGACATCACAAAGATCAAAAGAGAGCTTGGCTTTGAAGCTCAACATACGATGGATCAGATCATTGAAGATATAGCCCGTCATATAAGGGGAAACAAAGATGAAAAGGCTGAAAATTAAAGTTCTGTGTCTTGTCCTGTGCTTAAGCGTTGTTGCCGCAGGCTCTGCCGTGGGCATCGAGTTCAAGGCGGAAAAAGTCGACTATGACATCAACACGACGGAAAGCATGCTGGAAGACAACGTTGTCATTACTCACGAGGGAAAGTCGCTTGCGGCTGACAGCGCGAAGATCAACATCAACGAAAGCAAGGCCCGGGCAAAAGGCAAAGTCGTGCTTATTTCTCAGGAAGAGATCTATTACATTGAAGATATCGAATACAATTTTTCTTCTCAAGAGGGATTCGGCAACAACGGCATTTCCTACAACTGTCCCTGGATCATTGAAGGAGAAAGGATCGAAAAGCGGGGGGAAGATGTCATCATCACGAACGCTGTCCTTTACCCGTCCACCTGTCCTGAGCCCCTTGTGATCTTCAGGGCGAAGAAAGCGACAATAAAGAACAAAAAGTTCCTGATCCTCAATAACATCACCCAGTACATCGGCAAGGTTCCTGTTTTCTGGCTGCCTTACGCGAGAAAAAACATCAGTGACGACAGGAACGAGCTGAACTTCACGCCCGGCAAGAACAGCCTGTACGGTTTCTTTCTCAAAACATCTTACCGGCACTGGTTCCAGCCCGAAGTCTACGGGCGGGCTCACGTAGACATCCTCGAAGACAAGGGGATAGGGCTTGGCATTGACGCGGGTATAGAAAGCTCTTCGACAAACGCGCTCCTCCAGTCCTATTATATCAACGACAAAGACTATGAGCCCATCCGCTCGAAAGATGTCCCTGAAGACAAGGAAAAAAGGTACGGCGTCAACCTCAGGGCAACACACGCTTTTCCCGAAAGCTGGCTTCTGACCATGGAAGGGAACAAGCAGAGCGACATAGATTTTTATGACGACTTTTACTACGACGACTTCCGCGATGAGATACAGAAGAGAAACTATGCAACTCTATCAAGGACAATGAACAACATGGATCTCAGCTTTAATGTAGAGCAGAGGTTTAATGATTTTTTCACTGTCCTTGAGAAAGAACCGGAAGTCACTTTTGATTTCAACAACTACTTCCTTGAAGAGTACAACCTTTTTCACAAGTTTTCTGTCGAAGGCGCAAGGCTAAACCTTCTTTACGCGGAAGACGCTCAGGACAGCATCGCTCTTTCCCGTTTTGACATGTACAACGAGCTTTCATACCCGATGAAGTTTTTTGGCTGGCTGAACGTAAGACCAGAGATATCCATGGAAAACACCTACTACAGCGATGCCATAGAAGATGACTCTATCGTCAGGAACGTGTACACAGGCGAAGTAGACTTCTTTGTAAAGTTTTACAAGATTATGTATCCGGAGAAAGCATTTCTCGGAAACGACAGGTTCCGCCATGTTTTTGAACCTCACGTGACTTATACATACCGGCCAGAGCCCAATTACATCAACAGCGAGATTTACCAGCTTGACGGCATTGATAATAAACCTGAGCTCAATCGTATTAAGATCGATCTGCGCAACCTCTTGCAGGCAAAGGTCTCTGAACAGGCCCCTGTGAAAAATCTTGTTTCCGGAAGCTTTTTTATCTATTACGATTTTCTCGAAGACGAGTTCTCAGATGTGGGTTACCAGTGGGACCTTCGTCCGCTTGACAACATCAGCATCGACCTTATCGGCACTGTCGACAAAGATAACGGAGACCTTCTGGATACAACGGTCGATCTGGCTTACTACCACAATGATATTCTCGGGTTTGCTTTTGGATGGGTATTCAGGAAGGACAAAAATTCCCTTGTTTCACCTGAGGTCTTTCTCAACATCCAGCCTGATCTTTTTGCGAGAGCCCTTGTCCGTTATGATTATGAAATGGAAGAAACAGAATACTCGGAAGTTTCTCTTGTGAAGCAGGCAAAGGGAATGAACATCGCCCTTCAGTACAGGAAGAGGCATCTGCGTGATGAAGAGACGGTCATGATCGTCTTTTCCCTGACTGACTATCCCCAGACGAACATTGCGCTGAGATAAAAAAGAATTTGTTCATAGGTCATGGGTCAATTAAAAAAATTTCATCAGCAACAATCATACAAGACCTGTCACCTGTTTTTCTGTTTTCGATTCACTGATCATTTTACGCTAAGAACGACTTGAAATATGGCGACATACTTGATTACAGGCGGCGCAGGATTTATCGGTTCTCACATCGCTGAAAAGCTCGTTTCCATGGGAGAAGATGTGAG
>JAFGJP010000100.1 GCA_016929035.1 Candidatus Auribacterota bacterium
AAAATAATGCAATATTTTATAAATATATATAACCAACTGATATTTAGATAGTTAAGATATTATTGGAATAATATTAGGATTTATATTATTTGACAATTAAAATTATTTATGTTATACTAAAATAGAGCTCTATGAAGTTTGTTATTAGTAATTTCTCGTGAAACGAGAGGGTGTTAATAATAAATTCATGGAGCGGAAATGATAACCATAAAAAAAGCGGAAAATCTTCGGGAATACAGGGAGCTTTACGCCCTCCGAAGTAAAGCGCACATGCAAGAAAAAGAGAATTCTGGGAGCAGTTCTCTTTCCGCAGAAAAGAATGAAAAAGACAGTTTTGATTCCTTTGCCGTGCACTTTGTGGCACTTGATCCGAAAAGAGAAGTCATAGGGACCGTAAGGCTGATCGCTGACGCTGACTCACCTCAGGGGCTTCCTGTGAAATATCATCCCGGGCTTTTCTCAAGCCATTTCTCAACGCTCCATTCGGCAGAGATATCTCAGTTTGCAGCAGACAAAAGAATCAAATCCGAAAATCTCTTCCTGTCACTTTTCAGGGCTGTTTACCAGTATTGCGTCAAAATGAAAATTGTCACGGTTTACCTTAACCTTGATGAAGAGTGCCTGAATCTGCTAAAACAAATGGGCTTCAGGATCACCGTGATGGGCAGGACAGAAAGATTTCAGTATCATGAAACCCTTCCGGCAAAGTGGGATATGGCTGACGTGGAAAGTCATTTGAGGTTGAAAAACAGTAAAATCTACAGCTGGCTTCATCAGAACGCCAGATTTGCCGAAGGGGAAGGAGATCTTATGACGATTCTCCATCCCGCCTATTCCTCTTTTTTTGACATTCATCCTCTTTCTATCGCCAGAGGTTAATAAACCGCACTTCTGCAGAATCACAAAAACCTTTTATAGAAATGTTCTCTATTCTTCCCTTGATTTTTTGTTAATAAAGTCTATTATTGTAAAATCTTAAAAACAATAAACAGGAGGTCTGCCCCATGTCACATCCTGCTATAGGCATTTTTCTTGGCTTTATCGCGGGGATTGCCAGTGGATTTCTCGGAATAGGAGGAGGCGCGATTGTCATCCCTGCTCTTGTCCTTATCCTCGGCTTTTCACAGCACCAGGCCCAGGGAACAACACTGGCTATGCTGGTTCCGCCCATCGGTCTTCTTGCTGCTTTCAGCTATTACAGGGAGGGATATGTCCACCTTAAGCTCGCGGCTTTCCTGTGCCTGGGGTTTTTTTTCGGGGGATTCTTCGGAGCAAAAATGGCGAATATTGTTTCTGATGCTTTGCTCAGAAAATGTTTCGGACTGTTTCTCCTTGTTCTTTCTTTAAAACTTATATTTCAAAAATAAAGTAAATATACTAAACAATAATAAAAAATTGATGACACACATAAAATGGGTCAGAATGGGACACAAGAAGGGGGGTAAATTTTTTCTATTGCATTCTTTAATTATCTTTATTATTATTCAGGCTTTTAATTTGCAGGCAGTTACAGATAACGAGCTTAAATTTTTTTTATTGGCATAATCTTTGCTTATGTATCGATATTCCAAAGTGAGATTAAAACAAACCCAAAATGAAAGAAAGGAGAGTGTTTTCATGAAAGTGAAGCCGTTAGGAGACAGGGTTCTTGTTAAGAGGCTGGAAGCTGAAGAAAAAACAAAAGGAGGGATTGTGCTTCCTGATACAGCTAAAGAAAAGCCGAAGCAGGGCAAGGTTATTGAGCTGGGCACAGGAAAAATAGAAGACGGAAAAAAAATCGAGTTTAATGTCAAAAAGGGCGATAAAGTCCTTTTTTCCTCTTATGCAGGAACAGATGTCAAGATTGATGGCGAAGAATACCTGATCCTGAAAGAAGAAGATATCCTTGGTATCATCAGCTAACCTTTATATTGAATATAAATAAGGAGGATGAAAAATGTCAGGCAAGCAGTTAAAGTATAGTGAAGATGCAAGAAAGGCTATTTTTGAAGGCGTGAAAAATCTGAGCCAGGCCGTAAAAGTGACGCTTGGCCCCAAAGGGCGCAATGTCGTCATTGACAAAAAGTTCGGTTCTCCGACAATTACCAAAGACGGAGTAACTGTGGCCAAAGAAGTCGAATTTGAGGACCCGTTTGAAAACATGGGCGCCCAGATGGTGAAAGAGGTCGCGTCCAAGACGTCGGATGTGGCAGGCGACGGGACCACAACAGCAACGATTCTGGCAGAATCTATCTACCGCGAAGGAATGAGAAACGTGGCAGCCGGGACAAATCCCATGTCGCTTCAGCGCGGTATCATGAAAGCTGTTGAAAAAGTCGTTGAAAACCTCAAGAAAATTAGCAAGTCAGTGAAAGACCAGAAAGAGATCACGCAGGTCGGAACCATTTCAGCCAACGGAGACGAGACCATCGGCAACATCATTTCCGAAGCCATGGAAAAAGTCGGCAAAGACGGCACGATAACTGTCGAGGAAGCCAAGACGATCGAAACGACAATGGATGTCGTTGAAGGGATGCAGTTTGACAAAGGCTACCTTTCCCCCTACTTTGTGACAGATCCTGAGACCATGGAAGCTGTTCTTGATGATACATATATTCTCATTCATGAGAAGAAGATCTCCAGCCTGAAGGACCTCGTGCCTATCCTTGAAAAAATCGCCCAGATGGGAAAACCGCTTCTGATCATTTCTGAAGATGTTGAGGGAGAAGCCCTCGCAACGCTTGTGGTCAATAAGATCAGAGGCACTCTGAAAGTCGCTGCTGTCAAGGCTCCGGGTTTTGGAGACAGAAGAAAAGCCATGCTGGAAGACATTGCCATTCTTACAGGAGGCCGGTGCCTTTCTGAAGACCTTGGCATCAAGCTGGAAAATGTCAAGGTCGATGATCTTGGCCGTGCCGCCAGGGTGACCATTGACAAGGAGAATACAACGATCGTCGAGGGAGCAGGCAAGCAGGCGAACATCAAGGCGAGAATTGAGCAGATCAAAAAAGAGATCGATGAATCCACATCTGATTATGACAAGGAAAAGCTTCAGGAGCGTTTGGCCAAGCTGGCCGGCGGCGTTGCCGTCATCAAGGTCGGCGCTGCAACGGAAACGGAAATGAAAGAGAAAAAGGCCCGCGTTGAGGATGCTCTTCACGCGACCCGCGCTGCCGTTGAAGAAGGCATTGTTCCCGGCGGAGGAGTTGCCCTTCTGAGAAGCGCGACGATTCTTGACAGCATGAAGCTGGAAAACGATGAGCAGATCGGAGTGGCTATTGTCAAGCGCGCCCTTCAGGAACCGCTGAGGCAGCTCGCGATCAATGCCGGCCTTGAAGGTTCCATCGTGGTTGGAAAAGTTCTTGATAGCAAAGGCAACAGCGGATTCAATGTCGCGACAGAAACTTATGAAGACCTGGTTGCTGCCGGGATCATTGATCCTACAAAAGTCACACGTACAGCTCTTCAGAATGCAGCCAGCATCGCCGGGCTGATGCTGACAACGGAAGCCATCATGACAGATCTTCCGGAGAAAGAAGACAAAACGCCTCATATGCCTCCGGGCGGCGGCATGGGAGGAATGTACTGATAAATTGCGGTGCGGCTTTTCCGCATCGAGAGATGGTCAGGGCTCAGGCCCAGCCAGGACTGGGCCCTGATTTCTTTCTGAATGGAGAAGAAAATGAAAAATAAAGTTTCTATGCAGGCGCTTATTGAAAAAACGGACAATATTTACAAGGTGGTTCGCGTAGCTGCCATGAGAGCAAAAGAGCTGAACCTTGGAGGAAAAACACTCCTGGATAAGCCGACGTCCAAAAATTATGCGACGATAGCCCTTCAGGAGATCGTTGCTGACAAGATCAAGATCATGGAAAAACAGGAAGCTGAAAAGCTCCAGAATCCGGCGCTGAAACTCTTTAAAGACGAAGGGAAAGTCGGAGGAGATGAGAGCTGAGCTTCTCACCAAAGTGTGTGGGAATGATGAAGCGTAAAAAAGAACACGAAAAAGAAGAAAAGAAATCTGACTCAGAGATGGAAAAAGAAATAATAGCCGATATTCTTGAAAAAGAAGACACAGCAGGCCCCTCTCCCCGGTCGGGTGAAGGCGAAGGAGAGGCTTCGGTTAAAGAAAATAAAAGCGGAGAGGAGAAAGAAGATTATTTGGCCCACCTGCAGAGGCTGCAGGCTGAGTTTGAAAACTTCAGGAAAAGAACAGACAGAGAAAAGCAGATGATACGCCAGTACGTTTTGGAGGAATTCGTGGCTGATCTTCTTCCTGTTCTGGACAATTTTCACAGGGCCATGGATTCTTTCAGCCAGGCAGAAGAAGCGCCCTTTGCTTTTGTCGAAGGCGTAAAAATGATACTTGATCAGTTTCTGGATATTTTTAAACGCTACGGCGTCAGGGAAATAAAATCTGTTGGCGAAAAGTTTGACCCTTTACTCCATGAAGCCGTGGGAGCAGAGGAGTCCGATAAAGAAGACGGTATGATCATCAAAGAAATACAAAAAGGATATGTTATAAACGATAGAGTCATTCGTCCTGCGGCTGTTATTGTTTCACAGACAGGAACGAATTTTGAAAGTGACGCGTCACATCAGGAAGGCATTGCTTCAGACGAATGAAAAAGGGGGTGTACCTATGGGAAAAGTTATCGGTATAGATTTAGGAACCACGAACTCTTGCGTTGCCGTGATGGAAGGCGGACAGCCGGTCGTCATACCTAATGCTGAAGGCGGACGGACGACGCCTTCTGTTGTCGCGTTTACGAAAGACGAAGAGATGCTTGTCGGCACGGTAGCGAAAAGACAGGCCATAACGAATCCTGTCAATACGGTTTATTCCATCAAGAGATTCATGGGACGCAAATATAGTGAAGTCGGAAGCGAAATAAAAAAAGTTCCCTATACCGTCGTGCAGGGAGATAACGGAGATGCCAAGGTCAAGGTCAGTAAAGGCGTCTTCACTCCGCCGGAGATCTCAGCCAGGATCCTTCAGAAAATGAAGCAGACAGCAGAAGATTATCTCGGGAGCAAGGTGACAGATGCTGTTGTCACGGTACCGGCTTATTTCAATGATTCTCAAAGGCAGGCCACAAAGGACGCCGGAGCGATTGCCGGGCTTAACGTGCTCAGGATCATCAATGAGCCGACAGCGGCCTCGCTGGCTTACGGGCTGGATAAAAAGAAAGATGAAAAGATCGCCGTCTATGACTTTGGCGGCGGTACATTTGATATTTCCATCCTTGAGCTGGGGGAGGGCGTTTTTGAAGTTAAAGCCACAAATGGAGACACGCACCTTGGCGGCGATGACCTGGATCAGCGGATCATTGAATGGATGGTCGCTGAATTTAAAAAGGACCAGGGCATTGATCTTTCCAGGGACAGCATGGCTCTTCAGCGCTTGAAGGAAGCTGCTGAGAAAGCGAAATGCGAGCTTTCCTCTACCATGGAGACACAGATCAATCTGCCTTTTATCACAGCGGACCAGAGCGGGCCGAAGCATCTTAACATGAATCTTTCACGGTCAAAGTTCGAGCAGCTTGTCGATGACCTTGTAGAAAGGACAGTCGGGCCCTGCAAGACAGCGCTGAAAGACGCCGGGATGAGTGCTCAGGATATCGATGAAGTTATTCTTGTCGGCGGAACGACCCGGATTCCAAAAGTGCAGGAAGTCGTGAAGAAGCTTTTCGGCAAAGACCCTCACAAGGGGGTCAACCCGGATGAAGTCGTAGCTGTTGGAGCCGCTATCCAGGGAGGAGTCCTTGGTGGTGAAGTGAAGGATGTTCTTCTGCTTGACGTGACTCCGCTTTCTTTGGGCATTGAGACTCTCGGGGGCGTTTTTACCAAGCTCATTGAAAAGAACACAACGATACCGACAAAGCGGAGCCAGATATTTTCTACGGCTGAAGACAACCAGACAGCTGTCAGCATCAATGTTCTCCAGGGAGAAAGGGAACTGGCGGCCTACAACCGGTCCATCGGACGGTTTGATCTTGTCGGGCTTCCTCCGGCGCCGAGAGGCGTTCCGCAGATCGAGGTCACTTTTGATATAGATGCGAACGGCATTCTTCATGTTTCTGCAAAGGACCTGGCAACAGGCAAAGAGCAGAAGATCAAGATCGAAGCATCGTCAGCTCTGAGCGAAGAGGAGATCGAGCGCATGAAAAAGGACGCCGACGCGCATGCGGCGGAAGATAAAAAGCGAAGAGAAGAGATCGACATCAGGAACCAGGCCGATACCCTGGCCTATTCGATGGAAAAGACTCTCAGGGAGCATGGAGATAAGGTTGATCCCAAAGAGAGAAAGAAAGTCGAAGATGCGGTCGCGGATCTCAAGAAAGCCATAGAGGCAAATGATATTAATGATATCAAAGCCAAGATGGAGGCTCTCAACCAGGCATCTCACAAGCTTTCAGAGGCTCTTTATAAAGAAGCGGCCAAATCTCAGAGCCAGCAGCAGCAATCGTCTTCGTCAAAAGCCCAGCCGGAAGGCAAGGAGAAATCCGATGAGGATGTTATTGATGCGGAATATACGGTGGATGAAGACAAAAAGTAAGCGGATCTCTTTATGAAGATGCGAAACCTGATTGCGGCTGGAGTTATTTTTGCCGCTGTTCTCGCCTACATCCTTTTTTTAGAGCCCAGGATCAAAACGACTGATCAGAAAGAGCTTCGAAAGGATAAAGTTTTTGATCTTCCTTTTCCAGGGCACTTTGAAAAGATCATCTGCCAGAATGTTGCCCTGGAGAAAAAAGAACCCGAGTCGCCATGGAAGATAGTCCATCCCTTTGTTTTTCCCGCTGACGAGACGGAGGTCTCAGTTCTTGAAGACTCGATCCGCGATCTTTCTTTTGAAAGAAAGTTCAGCACCGGGGAACTTGAGAAAGAAAAAAAAGGAGAAATGGGATTAGATCATATCCCTGAAAAGTCACTTTTAACGTTTGTTTACAGGTCTTATGACGGAGAGGAGACCCAGACGCTTCTTGCTTTTGGAAATGATACGCCTGTAGGGAACTCGTGCTATGTCAAAGTCATTGAAGATGATTCGATCTATATAATAAACAAGGAAATCAAAAGATTATTTGAATCCTTGCCGGAAGAGTTCAGCCGGAAGATGATTTTTGAAGGAGCAAGCCTGAACAGCTGTAAGTCGCTTCTTCTGAAAAAGGAAAAAAGAGAAGTCTTTTTTGAAAGGAAGAGCGATAAAGACCATCTGCTGATAAAGCGCCCGCATAAGGTGTTTATTCATGCGCCTGCTGTCAAAAAGCTGATCTCCCATCTGGGCAGCTTTTCTTTAGATACATTTTATGGAAAAGACAAAGATTTTCAGGAAGCCGGACGGATTATCTGGGATAACGGCGAGGAAGCTACGGAGCTAGCCTATGCATGGGACGAAAAATCAGGATCAGCGGCGGCCCGGCTGAAAGATTATGACGTGACTTTTTCTCTTTCTTCGGAAGCGGTCAAACAGTTGGAAGATGTTTTTGATACCCAGCAGTTCTATTCTCCCAGCATAACGCCGTTCAACAATGCGGATGTTCGATCCATTGAATTAAAGATCTATGAGAAAACCGTTTTGCTGAAAAATAATGAAAAAAGATGGAATTATGATGAAAAAGGGACGAGTTTCCCGTGTCCGTATAAGGCCGAGACTCTTGCAAAAAATCTGCTGCTGATGAAGATCATGGAGTATAAGGAGAAAAAGGACCTTGATACAGAGGTCAGGGAATACGCCCGTCTTGCCTGCAGCCTTTTTGAAGGGGCTGACAGCGAATACGTCATTGACATCGGGATCGGCAAAAACGGAGAGCTGTACGCAACTCTTGACCACGAGCTTTACGGAGTGCTTGCAGACGTTGATGTCATGTTCATCAGCAGCCTTTCAAAGGGCCAGGCTATTCCTGAAAAGGAAGATGCTCCGCAATAATTAGAGGAAAGATCATGCCGACTTATGAATATCAATGCCTGAAGTGTAAAAAAAAGTTCGAAGTTTTTCAAAGCATCAAAGATGAGCCGTTAAAAAAGCACCCACGGTGCGGAGGAAAAGTGAAAAGGCTCATCAGCGCAGGGGCGGGTATAATCTTTAAAGGATCAGGTTTCTATCAAACAGATTATAAAATGAAATCCTTAAAACCTGCTGAATCCCGGTCTGCTGAAAAAGCAAAGGATGCAGCGCAAACCAAAGAAAAAAAATCAGAGACAAATCCTTCTCCAGACAGTAAAAATTCCAAATGACTAATGACGATGTCCTTCGTCTTTTCTGAAAGCGAATCAAGTGATTTTCTCTGTGGCAGATTTTTTGGATTTGAAATTTTGTTTTTGGAATTTATTAGGGATTAGGAAGTTGTGAGTTGTTAATTTATTCTTCTATGATATGTTCTTCTATCTTGATGCCAAAGTGCCTTCCGCTTTGTTCGGCCATTGCAAGAACCCTGTCACCCTTTTTCAGCTTGACGACTGAAACAGGTTTGCCACCTGTCTTGACGAGCCTGATAGTCTCCGCGTTCTGAAGAACAAGTGAAAGAGGACTCTGCCCGATCCTGGCTTCTATGAGCATCATGGGCCTTTTTTCAAGCTTGATGCGGCCCACGATGACTTCCTGCGTTGTCCCGTCATGTTTCACGACAAGAGCGGAGTCGCCGCTTTTCATTTCGCTAAGATATTTTGTCTTTCCATTCGGAACCTTGATGTAAGCGTGCACGCCGCCTGCGTTGACCCGGAAAGGCCTCTTTTCAACGTATGGATTATCAATGCTTTCTGAGTGAACAAGAAAAAAGCCTGACGAGGTGTTGCCGACAAGCATGCCTTCGCCTATGGAGAGATTGGTGGAAGTGTCAATGCAGACCCTGTCTCCCATGCCCAAAGGTCTGACAGATGTGATCTCCGCTTCAGAAAGCTGCAGCTTTTCCGAGGCGGAAAAGATCAATGAGGATGTTTTTTTGATTTCTGAAAGGTTGTCTGTCTTGAGAAGAACGCCGTCTGTCCCCTTTTCAAGGATCGAGAGAGCCGTTGCGGCGTCTTCAGAGCTTTTCACCTTTGCAATGAGGCGGCCTCGCTGAGCAATAAGGTTTTCAAGAGGGATGATGGTCCAGTCGCTCGTTTCCACCACAAGCCACCTGTCTCTGGGAGCGCGTGCGGCTTTGAGCTCATCCTCCTTGGAGTTGATCGTGATAAACTCGATATCCCTGTTCATCTGTATATCGCCATCTTCAGCGATCGTTTCTACGACGCCCAGCTCTTTCACCTTCCCGGAACAGCCTTTTTCGACAAAAATAGCATGCGCGCCGCTTTCTATGGCCGTTGTGACGACTTCCTTATTAAAGGGTATGGCTTCGACAAAAAAATTTTTCATTATTCGAGAACTTTTTTCGCTTTTTCAACGCTGTAGTCATGATGCACGATATTATAGATCGCGCGTGTCATTTTTTCAGGAGCTATGTGCTGGAACGCGTTTCGTCCGATCGAAGCGCCGCCTGCTCCGGCGTCCATCGCTCCGCGGATCATTTCAAGGATCTGTTCATCGGTCTCTGTTTTTTCTCCTCCGGCAATGACAACCGGGACAGGG
The DNA here is from genome assembly GCA_016929035.1 of Candidatus Auribacterota bacterium. GTDB lineage: Bacteria > Auribacterota > JAFGBW01 > JAFGBW01 > JAFGJP01 > JAFGJP01. The sequence goes on from JAFGJP010000100.1 coordinate 9,548, forward strand.
CATCCTTTGACGACTTCTTCAAAGGTTTCCGCTGATCCTGTGTAATTGACTTTAACGATATCAGCGCCAAGCTCAGCGCCCACTCTGGCCGCATGCTTGACAACACCAACTTCAAACTCATTCTCTATATGGGGGCCTCGCGTGTACATCATGGCGATAAGAGGCATGCCCCAATCCATGCATTTCTGGGAAACAAATCCAAAATCCCTGAGCATTTCCTTTTCATTGTTGGCCCCGAGGTTAATATGGATGGAGACAGCATCAGCCCCGAGTTTTATCGCTTCTTCAACGGTACAGATTAGCGCTTTGGAATGGGGATCCTGGCTAAGCGAGGTGCTGGCGGAGAGATGAAGAATAAGGCCGATGTCTTTTCCGCTTCTTCTGTGACCGCTTAAGACATTGCCCTTGTGAAGGATGATCCCGTTGGCCCCGCCTTCAGATATTTTATCTATCGTATCCCTGAGATTTTCAATACCAAGAATCGGCCCAACGGTAACGCCGTGATCCATAGGGACGATGACGGTCTTTCGATTGTTTCTGTTGATAATTCGTTCCAGTCGGATAGCTTTCCCAATCATACCCAAAACTCCTTTATTTTATTGGCATCTGCCATGAAAGAAATTCATTATATATTACTCTCTGAGTATGTCCAATATTTTTTTCTCGAGCAGGCGGTCTTCAGGACCATGATTTCGACCTCCAAAAGACGCCTAAATTACAGTTTGAAAAAGAATATCCTTTGGTTATAATTTTTTTATGGACTATATACAGAAGGAATACATTGAGTGCCGCTACTGTCATCAGAAGGCGCCGCTGAAGACCATGCCTGTTTATGACGACGGCTTTAATAAAGTCGGCGAAAAATATCTCTGTGGTTTTTGCAAGAAAGAATACGAAAAAGACGACATCCCGTTTGTGAAGCAGAAAAAGCCCGAAAGGGAAGGAAGGACAGTAGACGAAACATGCGACAACTGCGATTATTTTGTGAAAAATATTTTTCAGCAGAAATGCACATGCAAAGATGAATTTGTCAATGTCTACGATTCTTGCGAAAATTTTGTTCCCAGGAAAAAGAAAAAGACCCTGCCTTAGTAAAATCAAAAATCAAATATCAAAAATCAAAAAGAAAAGCGTTTTTCATGATACCTGTAAAATCCTCATAACAGCCTCAAATTTCAGGAATTGGTTGATTTTCAAATTCTTTTTGATATACTAAAAAATAACAGCAGTCGCCAAAAGGGGGCTGAAATGAAAATATTTTTTAGTATTCTTATCGAAAGTTCAGAGTATTTCACTCTCATTGCCGGCGCCTGCGGGATGGCGCTCTTTATCATTATGCTTTTAACTCTCGATTTCCTCAGAGAGATTGGAAAGCTTTTTAACCGCCAGTATTCAGTCAAAGATATTGAAAAGACGATCAATAAAAGAACAGACATCGAGCATTTTGTCTACGCGCGTTCAAAAATTCTGGGGATTGCGATCTTTTTAGCTTCTTTTTACGTTCTTGTTTTTTTGATCTTTAATCTTGACCTGGAGAAGATTTTAAGCCTTATCAATATCAAGCAAACGCTTCGGCCGTTCGTTCTTGCCCTTATTCAGACAGCCAAGCTCTTCACGATACTGAGCATAACCTTTTCAATATTTTTTGGCATCGTCCTTATTTTTGATAGAAGTTCTGCTGAGAAGATGAGCAATTTTTTTAACTCCTGGTACAGCACGGAAGAGCTTGAAGAAAAGCTGGATGAAACAATACTCAAAGATACGGACACCATCTGCTTCCTCCATAACAGGCTTATTGGATGCCTTGGATTTTTAGCCTCTCTTTTTCTTTTTGGGATGGCTCTTTTCAACCTGCTCAGCCGGTAGTGAATCAAGAAGTAACTGATAAAAGATACTCACCACAGAGATTACAGAAAAAGCAGGACATCAGATTACCAGGATATCAGGGAAAAAACATGATAACATGATATCCTGATGCCCACAGCCTGATACCCTGGCAACCAAAATTTTATAATCCAGATTTTAAGTAGCTTGATTCCTTATGTCAGATAAGGTCTATCAAAAGCGGATAAAATAACCTTTTCAGGAGGTACATAAAGAGAAGAGCGCAGCATATGAAAACAACAGTCAGAATATCCCACTCGCCTATAACGAGTCCCAGAGCAACGCCAGCAGCAGGAGGGTGTTCCGTATCTGTGACCACCATGATAAAAATGGCCAGCCCAACCGCAAAAGCTCCCCAGAAGATTGACGACATCCTGAATGTTGTCAGAATAGAAGAAAAGAAAGAAAGCTCAGAAAGAAAATAGCAGATAATGCCGACAGTCATCCCGACAAAATAGCCGCCAAAAAGCCTTCTTGGGGTTGATGAATACCACTTGGGCCGGGTGAAAACAATGAAAGACGTTGCACCGAGAGAAGCGATAACGGCTGAGTGCGTAAGGGCGTTGATAAAAAAGAGTACTGTCAGAAAAAAGAAGGTTGCCAATCCGCATTGGAAAATGTACCGGCCGATGTGGTGCTTAAAT
>JAFGJP010000101.1 GCA_016929035.1 Candidatus Auribacterota bacterium
TATCGGCTGACAAAGCCTTAAAATATATTTTAGATGAATTTAACAGCAAGATGTTATAATAAGCCTTTTATAATCCGTAAAACCAAAAAGGAGGAAAAAATGTTTGAGCGCTTTTTTAAATGTGTAGCTGTTATTTCTGTTTTTTTACTCATGTCTGGATGCATCGATTCTAACACGGTCATCAAGATCAAACCCGATGGGTCAGGGACAATTGAGGAAACGGTGCTCATGAGCAAAGAAATGGTGGCCCAGATGACCATGATGACACAGCAGATGCAGCAGCAGATGCAGCAAAGCGGCATGGAGACAGGTGAAGGGGCTGATCCGTCTGAAGAGGCCTTCAACATGTTTGATGAAAATAAGCTAAAGGAGAAAGCCAGCCAGATCGGAGAAGGCGTCACCTATGTTTCCGGTGAAGAGTTCGAGACAGAAACGCAAAAAGGATATAAGGCTGTTTTTGCTTTCGAAGATATTAACAAGATCAAGATCAACCAGAATCCAGGCGAAAGCGTACCTCAGGGCCCGGGCGGATCAGGAAAAAAAGAGGAATATGTGACGTTTCAGTTTACGGAAGGAAAGCCGTCTTCTCTTATCATCACCCAGCCAGTGGTGCAGCCTGAAGCTGAAGATTTTGGCGGACCCGAGGAAGCAGAAGAGATGGAAGAGATCGATAAAAGCGATGAAGATATGGAAGCCTCTGATATGATGGAAAATCCCATGGCCCAGATGTTCAAGGGCATGCGGATGGCCATAGCCATTGAGGTCGATGGAGATATCATAGAGACCAATGCCACTCACAGGGAAGGGAACATCATTACCCTTATGGAAATGGATTTTGGAAAGATCCTGGAAAATCCTGAAAAATTCAAAGAGTTCAGCAAAGTCAATCCGAAGTCTGTTGAGGAATCCAAGGAGCTGATGAAAGATATTCCCGGCATAAAGGTCGAGCTGAATGAGTCGGTTGAAATAAAGTTCGAATAGGAAAAATCAATAATGGAATAATTTTAAATTTGTCATTTTTATGCATATTGATCTCGGAAAGAGAAGCCCCGGCGGAGATGATGTGATTCGCGTAACATGGGTCGGCGTTATCGTCAACGTTGTTCTGGCAGGCCTCAAGCTTATTCTTGGTGTTCTTGGATCCAGCCAGGCGGTTATTGCCGATGCGGTTCATTCTCTTTCTGACCTCGGGACAGACTGCGCTGTTTTATGCGGATATAAGTTCTGGTCCGCTCCAGCTGATGAGTGTCATCCCTATGGTCATCAAAAAATCGAGACAATCATAACCGCTTTTATCGGTATTCTTCTTGGAGTGGCGGCCCTTGGAATAGGCTATCATGCTATTGTTACTGTCAGAGGCGAACATTTGAGGCAGCCGGGATGGGTCGCTTTTCTTGCAGCTGTCTTCTCCATCTTCTCTAAAGAAATCCTTTACCGCTGGACAGTAAAAGTAGGAAGAAGGGCCGGATCCAGCGCTGTCATTGCCAATGCCTGGCACCACAGGACAGATGCTCTCAGCTCCATTCCTGTTGCCGCTGCGGTCGCTGTTGCCGCTTTTAGCCCCAATTGGTCGTTTATCGACCACATCGGCGCTCTTGTTGTCTCGATTTTCATCCTCCATACGGCATGGACCATCACCCGGTCAGCACTTTCACAGCTCGCTGACGAAGGAGTCTCTGAGAAAGAAAGAAAAGAGATCTATGACGTGGCGCTTGCGACAGAGGGTGTAAAATCTGTTCATGCTGTCCGCTCCCGGCGTATGGGAGCAGGTATCTATATCGATCTCCACATCATGGTCGATGGGGATTTGAGCGTGACGCAGGGGCATAAGATATCAGGACTTGTCAAATACCGTCTCAGGGAAATCATTCAGGATGTCATTGACGTTATTATCCACCTGGAGCCCTTTGAAGAAATCCTCAATAAGTAGTAATATTGAGGATTTTATTCAATCTACAACTCATTCGTAATCAATAAGTTGAAATTATTAACACATTCCAACAGAAAAAGTTGTGAGACTCTTGACAAACAAGTGTACTATGGTATATAATACAGTTAGTTTGGTTGTCGACAATTTTCAGGCAAAATAAATTATGATCAACTTTTTTGTGAAATTTAAGTATGGAATCCCTATATATGAACAAGTGATTTTTTCTGTGAAAAAAGCGATTGTTACAGGACAGCTTAAGCCAGGAGACAGGTTTCCTTCTGTTCGCGAGTTGAGCAGAGAACTTCGCATTAACCCGAACACAGCGCAGAAAGTCGTCTCGCATCTCGTTAAGGAAAATCTGCTTAAGATTGAACCTGGAATCGGTAGTGTTGTCTCGCAGCTCAGCTCTGCAACAGATATGCAGAAAAAAGGAATACTCGAAAATGAAGTGGAAAAATTTGTCGTGGAAGCTAAGAGGCTTCTTATTACAAAACAAGAGGTCATGGATGCCTTAGACCGCTATTGGAATGAAAAGGGGAAAGGATGAAAAGTATTATAAAGACAGAAGGATTGACAAAAAAATACGGGAAAATGGTTGCAATAAAAAATCTTAATCTGGATGTTCCTCATGGGAGTATTTTTGCCTTTCTGGGGCCGAATGGGGCTGGGAAAACAACCACAATCAAAACATTTATGAACATACTTTCCCCTTCAAGCGGTAAGGCTTTTATTATGGGAAAGGATTCAAGGCATCTTGGGCCGCTCGAGCTTTCGCGAATAGGTTATATTTCTGAAAATCAGAAATTGCCAGAATGGATGACCATTGAAAGATTTCTTGACTACTGCAGGCCTTTGTATCCGCTCTGGGACAAAGAATTTTGTCAAAGTCTCTTGAAGCAGTTTGAGATTCCGTTAAAAAAGAAGATGAAAACCCTTTCAAGAGGTATGAAGGTCAAGGCGTCCCTTGTCTCATCGCTTGCCTACAGACCAGAACTTCTTGTTTTGGATGAGCCGTTCACCGGTCTTGACCCTCTGGTCAGAGAAGAGCTGATAAACGGCATGCTTGAAGTCACCGAGGGGCAGAAACAGACTATTTTCATCTCTTCTCATGATATCGATGAAGTTGAACGTTTGGCCGACTGGGTGGGCATTATTGACAAAGGAATCCTCAGGCTGATTGAAGAAACAGATTCTCTTCGCAGGCGCTTCAAGAATGTCGAGCTTTCATTAAATGAAGAATATAAAGATGCGAAGCCTCTTGAGAGCTGGTATCTTTTTCAAAAGGAAGGAAGAAGTATCCGCTTTATCGAGAGCCAGTTCAGAGAAAGAGAGAGTGAAGAAAAAATAAAAACCTGTTTTCCAGGATGCCAGAATCTTGTTCTCAGCGGTCTTTCTCTCAGAGAAATTTTTCTTGTTTTTGCCAAGCAGTTCAGAATTCAAAATCTATAGGGGGAAAAGATGAAAAGGGTTATGCATGTCATAAAGAAGGATATCTTCCGGCTGAAAGTGCCGATTGTCATCTGGATGGGACTTGTTCTCCTGAAGACAGCTTACAGCCTATGGGGCGCTCATCTGCTTATCAACATGGAGAATTTTGAGCTGCAGACGATTCTTCCTATATTTGACACGCTCATCTCTTATTTGCAGACGATAATGATCATTATTATCATCCCCCTTGTTGTCCACGAGGATCCTGTTACCGGGTCAACGGCCTTCTGGTATACGCGGCCGATTTCACGCAAAACCATGCTTTTTTCCAAAGCGTTATTCATTGTTTCCCTTTTTGTGATTCTACCACTTATGTTCGAAGTGCTTACGCTCATCATGAACAGCGTAAAGATGAAATATGTTTTGTTAGCCGTTCCAGAAATACTTCTTGAATCTCTGTCTCTTGTCGTGCCATTTTTCTTTTTAGCGTCCATGACGCCTAAATTCAGTCGCTATGCACTGATCGGATTTTCTCTTGTAGCTGTTTATTATATAGGCAGCACAGTTATAGAAATCGGCGCGTACTTTTTCGAAACACGCTTTTTGAGTTCCTTAACGAGAACGTTGACGCTCAGGCTGTCAAGATCTGTTGCTGTCGATGTTTTCATTGTTTTGTGGGGTTCCTTTTTTATCTTCCTTCAGTACAGGACCCGAAAAACTTCCAGGACAGTTGCGGCCTTTATTCTGGGCTTTTTTATCATGGCCTTGATCAAATATTACTGGCCATGGGATTTTCTTAAGCTCAAGACACCCAAAAAAGAGCAGGTTGTTCTTTTAAAAGATATTGACCTGAAGCTGATGAAAGACAGGATTTTTGTCAATGATCATTTTAGAAGAGAAGATGACGAAGAACGGATAAAGGTCATCAACTCGGAATATGATATCCGTTGCAGTGATCTGAGCTGTTTTGCCGTCATCCATAAGATTCACGATGCTCAGATAGTGCTTGATGACAAGACAAAACTCGTCTCAAAAACGGATTTATCGGGTTTCTATTATTCTCAGAAGGGAGCTATGGGCCCTCTTCAGAGCGTACTTGGCGATGTGAAAGTATTAAACCCGAAAGGACCGGATTATTCGTATACGAACCTTTTTTCTATTGATGAAGATGAGCTGATGCGACACAAAGAGGAAAAGGCACAGTTTATCGCACAGGCCGAGGTCTATGTTTATGACTATGTCGTGACCTCCGTGCTTCCTTTGAAGCCTGGCGCCAAGGATTTTTACGGCGCTGAGCAGTTCGTGTTTTTTGATGTTCTGGAAAAAAGAAGTGAAATAACCGTTATCCTTGTTGAGAAGAAAGCCAATATGGTCTTTGAAAAAAAGCCGGAGTCGTTTTCTCATTTCATTTCTGACCATATGATAACAAAAAAACTCTATGTTCTCCGAAACCCGAAGCGCAAAGAAGCTATCATCCCTGAATATACCTCTTCTTTTTCAGATTATTACGCCTTTAAAGGACAGCGTCTTGTCACTGATGTGGAAAGGCTGAGATATTCGCTTTTTAATAACATGAGAGAGTCCATAGGGGTCGATAAAGATTGGCTGAAAGATGCAGAGCTTGTCCGCGTTGACGCTGTTTTCAGAGGCGGTTGTCAAAAGCCGCTGAAGATCGAAGATTTCTTTATTCCTGATGAAGCATGGGGACGATATGTTCCGCGGGAGGATTACAGGCAGGAAAAAGTCAAAATCGATTTTGAAACAGCTTCAATAGAAGAAATCATAGCTGTTCTTGAGAGTAAGGATTATCAGGCCAGAAGTGACGCAATTGAGGTTTTAAAGACAAAGGACGGTTCGAAAGATGTAGAAGTGATTATTCAAGCTTTTCAGGATGATAGCAGAAAAAGTATACGGTCCACTCTAGCGTATGTTTTGGGTGCCATAGGAGGTGACGAAGCAGTCCAGGCACTTATCCTGGCACTGAAAGATACAGATGCCGGAATACGAGCTTCTTCTGCTGCAGCTCTTGGCCTGATCAGGGATAAAAAAGCTATTGAGCCGCTTCTCCAATCTCTTAATGATGTCAATGAAGATGTGCGATACAAATCGATCATTGCACTGACTTCTTTCAAAGACAGTTTTCTTGCAGAGCCTTTGATTAATTCAACCAAAGATTCCAATCCGGGTGTCAGGATTGCAGCCATAAGAGGTCTTGGTGAGCTTAAAGAAAAAAAGGCTGTCGATGCTCTTATTCTTTCTCTTCATGATTCTAATATAGAAATCCGTGATGCAGCTATTTATGCTCTTGGACAGATTCAGGATATCAGAGCTGAGGATTCGCTTATTGATATGCTTCAGGATCCAGAACTTCGTATTGTCTCAAGGGCAATACGTGCTCTGGGAAGCATGAAAAGCAAAAAAGCCGTTGAGTCGCTTATTGAGCTTCTCAAGCATCCTGAAAAGGATATCAGGAGTGCAGTAATTTCAACATTAGGAAATATTAAAGACCCAAGAGCTGTTGAGCCGCTTATTGAAGCGCTCAAGGACCCATATGCAGTTAACAGGTCTCAGGCAGTATGGGCCCTGGCCATTATGGAAGATCCAAGAGCATTAGAGCCTTTAAGAGAACTTCTCCAGGACCCGTTTGAGAATGTGAGACAAAGTGCAAGGAACGCTATTAATAGGCTCAATGAAAAAACAGGCGGCGTACAAAGACAGGATATCGATTTTGTCATCCAAAGGCTGAAGAGTCCGGATCCAGAGATGCGAATCAGTGCGGCCAGAAGACTTCCTAACATGAAATTCTATGACCCAAAGTTATTTGAAGCAGCTTGTCAGGCTCTAAAAGACGAAAATCCTGTTGTCAGGCGACATGCCGGAATATGGTTTATGTTTATCAGACACCCCAAATCTTTTGAACCGATGCTTGAAGCTCTGCAGGATCCTGACTGGGCTGTTAAGGTCTGGGCTATCAGTGTATTAAAGGATTTAAAAGATCCTCGGGCCATAGAGCATCTGGAAAAATTAAAAGATGACCCGGATGAAAGAGTGCAGACGTGTGTTTTACAAGCTCTGGCAGAGCTTAGAGAGGATGAAAGAGATACAGATCAGATTATAGGGCTTCTCAGTCATCAGGATTCCATGACGCGGCTTTCAGCCGTTCGTGCTCTTGGTCAGACAAAAGATGAAAGAGTGGTTGACCTTATTATTCCCATGCTTAGAGATAATGACTGGAGAGTAAGAATGGAAGCCATTTATGTGCTTCAAAGCTTAAAAGATGAAAGATCTTATGAGGCGATCAAAGAATGCATCCATGATGAAACTCCTGAAGTTGTCAATGCTGTTCTGAACTTTATGGACCAGCTGAAAGTCGAAGGTTTTGTTGATATGACGATTCAGCTTTTGAGTCATGAAAATCCAAAGGTGCGGGAATTTGCAGCCATATGTGCAACAAGAATCAGGGAAGAAAGAATCATCGAACCATTGATGAAACTTCTCTCTGAACCGGATGTGAAAGTCAGAAGAGTTGTGGTATCCGGGCTGGCCAATCATGATGATGAGCATCTCACAGAGCCAATGCTTCGTCTTCTTGATGATGAAGATGAGAAAATCCGTCTTGATGCTTTAAGATTTCTTAAAAATAGAGACAAAGATATTGGACCGTATTTTTTGAAGAAAGCGCTTAAAGACCCCAGTCTGGAGGTCAGGGAGTCAGCCATAAAAGGACTCAGCAATCGCACGGATATGCTTATTTTAGATGATATCAAGGAGGCTTTGTATGATGACAGCACCAGTGTGCGCATAGCTGCTATTCAGATTTTGGCTAATCTTAAAGATCCGGCAGGAGTTGATGAACTTATCTCTCTTCTGGGAAATCAGGATATAGAAGTCATCAAGGAAGCAGCACGAGCATTGGAGCGGACAAAAGACAGCAAAGCCGTTGGTCCGCTTATGAAATTGCTTTCATGCACTGACCCTGAAGTTCGCGTGATTGCCGTGAGGTCTCTGGGATACATCGGAGAAGAAATAGCTCTAGATGCTTTGATAGAAAGGCTTGAAGATAATGCCGTGGAAGTAAAGATTGCGGCTATTGACGCCCTTGGAATGCTCAGGAATAAGAAAGCTGTAGACTTTCTTGTGAAAATTTTACAGGACAAAGACCCTGAAGTCCGCTGCCGGGTGATTTCCGCTCTTCAGGATATTTCTGATACGAAAGCTCTTGATGCATTGAGGCTGATGGCGAATGATGAAGACAGTGAAGTCAGAAAAAGAGCAGAATCAGCAGTCAAGTCGATTAAATCAAGAAATAAGATTGAAGACTGGAGAGAACAGCAGTAAAGAATCACATTTTGTAAAACACAAATCCTGTGTAGATTTTTGGATAGAAATCTGTTGATTTTTGAGGCATGCGGCCGCTGACCTCAACAACACTCCTCACCTGGTCGATCGGGGTCGGCTTGACGAGAAAGCCGATGGCTTGTGGATTTTTCCGGACGTCTTCAAGAACATCTTCTGTATTTTTAAAATAGTTAACATCTTTTCCGGGAACCATGGATCGGAAATCAAGATGAAGGATGTTTCGGGCAATAATATCCTGGAGCACGGAAACGCTGAGACGCTTGATGATCTCCCCGATGGAAGCAAAGCTTTCTTTTTTCATTGTGAGCGATTTGACCGTGTTGCCTTTGACCATGAGGAAAAAGGGCCTTTCATAGGAAGCGCTTTGCAAAATATCATCAAGAGACCGGGCGTCTGTTTTTTGGAATGAGTCAGATACATCAAAATTTTTCTCAAGCTTTTCGAGAAGAACACTTTTGTCTTGAGATATTTTTTTATCCGGATAAAAAACCCGGTGTGTCGGAAGAATGACAAGGGATGGATCGTTGATGTCAACAAACGTCATCATGCGGTAGCGGAATTTTTCAGCTTCACCAGGATGATCCTTCTTCATCTTTTCGTAGAGCTCCAGGGCGGATTCATAACGGTGATGCCCGTCAGCGATGAGAAGCTGCTGGTCTTTCATCTGAGAAATGATTTTTGTTATGAAAGTCTTGTCCGAGACTTCCCAAAACCTGTGGCGTACGCCAAAGTCATCCTTAAAGTTGCATTCAGGAGAAAGTGCAGCGGCCACCTTCGTAACCATGTCCCGGATGGAATTTTCTTTTCCGTAAAAAAGAACAAATATATGGCCGAAATTCATATGCGTGGCCTCAAGAAGCCTGCTTCTGTCCTGCTTGGGGCCGAAAAATGTATTTTCATGGGGCTTGATATGCCCGTACTGAAACGGCTGCAGCTCTCCAAGGCCTGTAAAACTGAAGCGGCTGAAATCTTTCCCGTTTTTTGAAAATACCTGCTCGTAGATATAGAGAGAAGGATTTTCAGAATACACGAGAATCCCCTCTTTTATCCACCGGTTAACCGTGTCTCTGACATGCGCATACCAGGAGTCGGATGTGTCTTCCCGGAGGTAATCACCTTTGATAAGCTCTGCGATGTTGTAAGGGCTTTTTGAAGAAAAGAGCTTGAGAAGGTCTTTGTCGAGCTTGTCATAGGGAAAAGAAACGACATCACTGATGCTGACCTTTTCCCTGTTATATTTCAGCCCTCTGAAAGGTATGATGTTGGCCATA
>JAFGJP010000102.1 GCA_016929035.1 Candidatus Auribacterota bacterium
ATTCTAATATTCTGCCTTTTTTTCTCTCTTTTTTTCGCCTCGTCTTTATCCGGCCAGAACGTTCTCGACATCAAGCAGCACATGGTCATAAAAGAGCTGGGAGACGGTTCTGTCAAAGCTGATTTCAAGTGGAGCCCGGAAATGTATCAGGCCATTAAGGAAAGATTTCCTACGCCTGACCTCTTTATACAGAGATTTCTCACTCCTGATAAATTCGAAGCAGAGCCAAGACATATTCATGCGTCCTATGATGATAACTTTTTCAAGATACAGGTGAAGATGGACATGCTTGGTGTTGCCAAAAACAATGTCCGTCACTGGTCGGTCGAAATAGGGGATGCCGATGAGACCGTCAAGCTGATCGAAGTTTCCGGGAATCAAGCTGTTTTTGAATCAGTGGAAAAAGACCCGGACCTCATCACGCGTACGGAAACAAAGCTCACGCTGCCTCCTTCGGCCTCAGATATTCAGTTTGACGAGCAGACGAAGATACTTCAGTATACGCTTCCTTTAAAAGAGTACACAGGAGACCATGTCAAGATCAAGTGCGTCATCCGAAGAAGAAGCAAGCTCATGACAGCTATTTATAAACTTTACGGAAGCGATGCCTTCCCCTCTCTGTGGATAACAAAAGTCCTTTTTACCAATGAGGGAAACGTGCCTCTCAGAGATTTCCAGGTCAAGTTCAGCCTGGGAGAATATTCTGACGGCTTCAGCGAATCCTCGGAGACGCCTCTTCTTCTTCCCGGGCAGAACATCGTTGAGATATATCGCCCGATCCTGAGCAGAAAATGTGCTGAAATCTCTTCTTCCACGCCTGTCAAGCTGAGGATTCTCTATTCCTATAAGCTTCCTGACGGCGAAAAAAAGGAAAAGGAGCTCGTGAGACGCCTTGACCTTCTCGGCTACAGGGATTTCGTTTTTTCCAGTCTGACAAAAGAGGAAATCCGGTCATTTGCCGATCAGTTTGACAATGCTGATTTCATAACAGCATGGGTCACATCTGATGATCCGGTGGTGAATGAGTTCGGCGGCATGGCAAACGAACTGGCCCGGGGAGCAGGAGCTGCTGTTGACGATGAGCAGGCTGTTTTTGTCAGCGCAGCCATCTATGAACTGATGCGCTTCAATAAAATCACTTACCAAAGCCCGACAGGGCTTTTTAACGCGGAAAATATCCAGCACCTGAAATATCCGCGCAACACCCTTCGCGACAAATCGGGAACATGTATCGATCTCGCTATTGCCTTTGGAGCCTTTGCTGAAGCGCAGGGTCTCAACCCTGTCCTCATCTTAATACCAGGCCACTGCTTTCCCGGGGTGATTTTGCCAAAAAGCGGCAACGTTCTTCCGGTTGAAATGACCCTTCTCGGCGGAGGGACAAGGGACTCTTCGCATCCCTTTGACAAAGCTGTCGAAGTCGGCACACAGGAGCTTGAAAACGCTGTAAAGAACGGCCAGATCATTTTCATCCATACCGGCACTTTAAAAAGGAAAGGCATCAACCCGCCTGAACTACCAATACTTCCTGCTGACGCTTTACAGAAATGGGGTATCAGGCAGATGGAAGATTCACCTCAAGCGCCGCAGGGCCCTCAACCACAAAAGCAGGCCAGCTGGGTCCGCTGGGCTCATCCGGCAAGGCATTATTCCCTTGAATGCCCTGATAATTTCTCCCTGACGCAGCCTGATGATCTCACAACGAATTTCATATCTCCTGACAATACTTTTATGGCTCAGGTTCTCACAGTTCCAAAAAATTACCAGGGGAAAAACATTAATGAGGCGGAATTGGCCTATCTCTTTGTCTCCATCAAAGGAGATATCTCTTTCGAAAGGACGACTATTTCCGAGCCGGAAAAAGTGAACATCTCCAGCATGCCGGGAATAAGGAGAGAATATACTATTGCCTTTAACGATGGGAGCACCATGTATGCTTTTTCGTTTTACCTTGACGCAGGCGACATCAACTTTCTTTTTGGAGGATGCTTCTCCAGCAAAGATTCCATAAACATCTACAAGGAGATTTTTATTCGTATGGGGAAATCTTTGAAGCCGTCTTACACGATTTACAATAGTGGTTCAAGGTAAAAAGCACAAAAGGCAGTGTCCTCTCCGTTCAGCGCCAGGCAAAAAAAAGACAAAATCCTTGTCGGATAACAGTTTTATGAAGTCTATTATAAATTTAAAAATCATTATTCCCGCCGGGCTTATACTGATCATCTGTTCAGCCTGCCATGTTCCTCTTTTTGCCGACGCCTATTGCCCTTCATCAGGAACTGAAAGGCATCTGAACATTCCGGGTATCAGGTGGAAAAAAGCTTCAAGCAAACATTTCAACTATGTTTATGTGAAGCGGAGCCACTGGATCAGGTATTCAAAAAAGGCAGAAAAATATTATGAAAAAATAAAAAGCGATCTGGGCGCTACCGGCGATATAACGCATAAGTGCACAATCTATCTTATCCCCGACAAGACGACATGGAATCATTTTCTGGCTAAAACAGGAATGCGGCAGGGCACAGCAGGATTTTATACAGGAAAGGACATTTTCTTTCTCTGTCAGAAATCGGGCCTGCACAGAGATGAAGAGAAGACTTTTGCTCATGAGCTCTGTCATCTGATCTTCATGAACTTCTGGGAAAACCCTTACTGTCCCTTATGGCTTAACGAAGGCATCGCCTGCTATGAAAGCGGAGAGGTCCGACGATTTTCAAGGCACATGATGCAGGGAAAAACAAAATCTTTCCTATCTCTGAAGGAGCTGATTTCTCTGGATTCCTATCCTTCCCATCCTTTAAAAAACCAGCAGTTTTACAGGCAGTCAGAATGGCTTATCGCTTTTCTGTTAGAAAAGCATCCGCGTGCTCTTTTTCACAGGTTTCTTCAATTCCTCCAAAAAACCCCTGACGACTTTGAAAAAGCTTTGCTGTCCGTTTACGGAAAAATGTATCAAAGCCTTTCTGACTTTGAAACAAAATACCAGTCTTTTTGCATGAAACAGTCAAAATATTGAATTCCTTTACCTGCTTTTTTGTTATAATAAAAAATCGAATGCTAATAACATGATAAGAAAAAAGCATAAAACATTTTTATCTGTCTGTATTGTCCTACTGGCCGCTTTACAGTTTGTATACCCTTCTTCACTCTTTACGCAGGAAAAAAAAGACGTCAGAGAAGATGCTTTTGCCGATCCTTTTGAAGAGCCGTTTGAGGAAGATCCTTCTGATATAGCCGACCCTCTTGAACCTCTCAACAGATTGACGTTTTCACTTAACGACTCTTTTTATGTTTATCTTTTTAATCCTGTTTCAAAGGGGTACGGCAGGGCTGTGCCTGAGGGCCTTCGCCAAGGCATTAAAAACTTTTTTTCCAACCTGAGCTCGCCCGTAAGACTGGCTAACTGCCTGATGCAGAGAAAATTCAAAAAATCCGGCATCGAGTGCAAGCGTCTTTTTATCAATTCCACTCTCGGTGTCGGCGGTTTTTTTGACGTGGCCGATACAGACTGGGGATACTCTCTTCAGGACGAGGACTTCGGCAAAACCCTGGCACACTACGGGGTGGGAGACGGATGGTATATTGTCCTTCCATTTATAGGACCGAGAAACACCCGGGACACGGTCGGCCTTGCCGGAGACATCATGCTTCGGATGACCTATACAGAGGATCTTGGAAACCTCATGGAAATCAAAGCTCTGGAATACGTCAATGAAAACTCTTTTGAGGCGGAGCGATACGAAAGGCTGAAAGAAGGGCTTATTGACCCTTATGTCGGGTTCAGGAATGCTTATGTTCAGTACCGAAATAAAAAACTTCAGGAATAGATCCGCGGTAATCTACTTTTTTTCTTCCTTAAGCTTGTTTTCAATCTTATCGAGGAATTCCTTGAACGAGGACTTGCTCAGCATATCTTCAAACTGCGACCGATAGTTTTTAACAAGGCTTATGCCTTCTATGACAACATCATAGACAAGCCATGTTCCACCCTCATTGATCATGCGGTAATAGACAGGGATGTCTTCTCCTTTTTCCTGCACGATCTTTGTCCTGACCTCAGCATATTGTCCTTTAAAGATTTCCTCCTCATAGATCACTTGCTGCTGAGAATATGATTCCAGCTTGCCAATATAATTGTCCTTCAAGAGTCTCGTAAAAAGAGACACGAACCTTTCCTGGTCTTCCCGTGTCTGGTCCTTCCACTTGCGCCCCAGAGACCTTTTGGCAATCTCCTCCCAGAAAAACCGGTCATTGGCTATAGAAAATATTTTTTCGCGCAGCGGCTGTCTGTTTTCTTCATTCCTGTACTCTTCGCTGGCCAGGATATCCAGCATCTCGCCTATGCTGTTTTTTACGATAGCGAGAGGCGTTTCTGCTGACTGCGCCTGGAATGTTAAAAGCAGAATTATGCACAAAAATAAAACTGTTCTTATCCTCATATCATTTCTCCATTACAGATTTCTTTGTGCCTCCTTCGACTTCGCTCGAGATATAAATCGGTGAGTGAAATCGAACCATCTGCGTCTTTGAGGTTAATGCTATCATATCTGCGTGAAGCGCTCCTTATTCCACTTTTCCAAAGATGAACTTCCCCAGGGCTTCCTCAAAATCAATCGGCGACTGCGTATCGATAATCTCTCCTTCCGCAGGAATAAAATCATCCGAAGCTCCCGGGCTGACCTCAAGAAACTTCTCTCCCAAAAGACCTTTTGTCTTTATGGAGGCGATAGAATCATCAGGGATCTTTATACCCTTTTTGATATGCAGGACAACAAGCGCCCTGTAGTCTTCAAGCTCAATGTCTTTAATAATGCCGATGGGAACTCCGGCCACTTCCACATTTGCCCCTACTTTTAATCCGCCCACATTTTCAAAAAAGGCCTTTATTTCGTATCCTCCCTTTGTCTTCATCTCAAAGCGGGTGAGATTCACGGAAAGATAGACAAGAGCCAGAATTCCAAGAACTAAAAACAGTCCGACGATAAACTCGATTCTGAACTTTTTCATTTTTCCTCTCCTAAAAGTAATCTTCTTTAATCGGTCCGTCCAGTCTCCCGTGGATGAACTGGCAGGCCACAGGATGTGTGCATTGCATGATATTGTCCGGCGTTTCGATAACCGCGGCTTTCCCCTTGTATATCATGGCAACTCTTTGAACGATATCGAAAGCCTGAGGAATCTGATGTGTGATGAGAACGCCGGTAAACCTCAGTTTTCTGTGCAGCTGGCGGATGTGCTTCAGAATGGTCCTTGATATGATCGGGTCCAGGCCTGTTGTCGGTTCATCGAAAAGGATAATTTCCGGGTTCATGACAAGAGCCCGGGCAAGGCCGGCCCGTCGTATCATGCCGCCGCTCAGCTCACTCGGATATTTCCAGATGGCGTCTCCCAGTCCCACTTTTTCAAGCTCATTGACGACTCTTTCCCTGACCTCTGATTCCTTGAGGCGGAGAACTTCCCTAAGGGGCAGAGCCACATTATCGAAAAGCGTTCTTGAATCAAGAAGAGCGCCGTTTTGGAACACATAGCCGAATTTTCTTCTGATAACGGAAAGCTCCTTGTTATTCATATTGGTGATCTCCTGGCCGTTGATGAAGATCTGCCCCTGATCAGGCTTCATGAGCCCCACAAGGTGCTTGAGAAAAACACTTTTCCCGATCCCGCTCTGGCCGATAATGGCACAGAGCTGACCTTTTCTGACAGAAAGCGTGAAACCGTTCAGGACTTTCTGGCCGTTAAAAGTTTTATGAAGATTGATTGCCCGAATGACCGGTTCCATGTTTCCTTTAGAAAAATAAAATATTAAAAGTTAAAAATAAAAAACAGGCAGCAACCTGCGTTGATCTGCGTCCCATTTCTATAATAATCATGCTTTAGCGTTCCTTATTTTTGATTTTTCATTTTTTATTTTTGATTTATTATCAGTATCCCAGTATAGACGTCAGGAGATAATCCCACATAAAAATATGCACGGCGCTGAAGACAACCGCGCGCGTCGTCGAGGTGCTGACGCCTTTAGCGCCGCCTTTTGTATAAAAGCCCATATAAAGGCATATCCAGAGAACGATCACGGCAAAGATCACGGATTTGATGATCCCGTTTGTAATATCACTCATCTCGACATAACTTGACATTTCTCCGAAGTAGCTTCCCATGCTGAGATTAAGAAGCTGAACAGCTACAAGGCAGCCTCCCCATACACCCACAACATCAAAAATAGCTGTGAGTAGAGGAAAAGCGATAATAGCGGCAACCATATTAGGCATAATGAGATAGGAAAATGGGTCTATCCCCATGATCTCGATGGCATCGATCTGCTCGGTAACCCGCATCGTGCCGATTTCCGCTGTCAGGGCAGAGCCGGCGCGGGCAACGACCATAAGAGCCGTGAGAACAGGCCCCAGCTCCCGTATAAGAGTGAGGGCCACGGCAGGGCCGAGAAGCGCTGTTGCCCCGAATTTACTTAATGAATAATAACCCTGAAGAGCCAGGACCATGCCTGTAAAGACACCTGTGAGGATAATAATAAAAGACGACTTGACGCCGATAAAAAGCATCTGCTCTGAAACATTTTTTACCTTACAGCCGCACTGAAAAAGACCGATAATGGACTTAATGAGAAACATCCCGGATTTACCGATAGCTTCCAGAAAATCCAGGATCAGCTTTCCCGTGTAATCAATATAATGATAAAGTATTTCACTTGTGCTGTATTGCTTACGAAAAAAATCTATTTTCATCGGTCTCCCTTCGCTCGTGAGAATTTTATAAAAAAAAGGGCCGTACAGCAATAAAATAAACGTCATCTGTCAGATCCGTTAAGTCCGTTTTAACCGTTAAGTCCGTTAGGTCCGTAAAAAAACCGCAGGAAGCAGGACGAAGGATGTAAGACGTAAAAGCTAAAACACTAAGAAACAGGAAGCAGTTCAGAAAACAAGAGATTTTTGATGCAGGAAAATATCAACAGCTCATTTTATGAGCAGACATGCAGCGTGCGACTGCATGCGATGAAGGCGTAGTCAAGTTGACCGGATTCCTAAAAAATTCTTGCTAATTCTTACAGGACAGCATCACGAAAAGGTATAATCAAGCGGGAATGCTAAATGTATGTTTAAAAAATGTTCACAATCTCAGAAATTTTCACAGGCTATTGTCACGAAGATTTGGAGACACATGAAGATACGAGGCGTGAGGAATTTTTCTTAGAAAGGCGGAGTTAAGATGGTGGGCGCTACAGAATTCGAATCTGTGACCTCTACCGTGTGAAGGTAGCGCTCTAACCAACTGAGCCAAGCGCCCATATTTTCATAAGATTATCCCCTATCCTAAGGAAAAAAACGAGTATTTAAAAGAAATTTTTTATGCATTGTCAACTTATTGTTTTATAATTATTTTACTCATGAAAAAGTATTTTAAAAAAACATGCGGCCTGGCTCTCGGAAGCGGGGCGGCAAAGGGCCTGGCGCACATCGGTATTCTCAAGGCGCTTCTAGAAATGGGAATAGAGATTCATGCGCTATCCGGCTGCAGCATAGGGGCTGTTGTCGGAGCCTATTTTGCAAGGCATTCTGAAATCAAAGGG
>JAFGJP010000103.1 GCA_016929035.1 Candidatus Auribacterota bacterium
ATCAAAGATAACCCTGAATATGGTTTTTATGCAGCCTGAAAGAGTGATTTCGTTTTTCACCTGCATGTTGCAATGGCTGATAGCTGCTTTTATCCTGCCTTTGCATGCAAGGGCAGGATAAACGAAACGGGTCGGTCAGGGAGACTCAGCCGTATGCGATTCTTCCTCTTCAAACTGATAAATAATTTCACCTGAGCTGGAGTAACCCAGTTTATCTCTTGCGACCTGTTCCAGCGATTCCTTGTCCTGGATAAGAGCTTTTTGCCTTTCTTTGAGGTCTTTGATCTCTTTTTCCTTCCGGATGATATCCTGGTCCAGCTGATTTTCTGAAACATTCAGCTGATGCAGCTTTTTATACTTGGGGTAATAAAGGAAAGCCAGCAAAAGAGCGCCAACAAGGACAAAAAGCAGAAGGTTGATTCTCTTGAGAAAAACATGGTTTCCTTTTTCCCCATTATTCATATGGTTCCGCCAAAAACCGCGCCTTTTCCCAGCATTTCCTCTATCCTCAGGAGCTGGTTATACTTGGCTATCCGGTCCGTTCTCGATGCAGATCCTGTTTTGATCTGTCCGGTATTGAGAGCAACGGCAATATCAGCGATCGATGTGTCCTCTGTTTCTCCTGACCTGTGACTGACGACAGACGTATAGGCCGCCCGCTTGGCCATTTCGATGGCATCAAATGTTTCAGTCAGCGTTCCGATCTGATTGACTTTGATCAGAATAGAATTAGCGATGCTTTCGTCGATTCCCTTTTTAAGCCTTTTTGTATTGGTCACGAAAAGATCATCGCCGACAAGCTGGATCCTTTTTCCCAGCTTTTCCGTCTGATATTTCCATCCTTCCCAGTCATCTTCAGAAAGGCCGTCTTCTATGGAGATAATCGGGTATTTTTCCACAAGCCCGGCATAGTAGTCCACGAGCTCTTTTGAAGTCTTCTGAGCGCCGTCGATAGAATATTTTCCGTTTTGAAAAAATTCACTTGCCGCAGCATCTATGGTGATAAAAATATCGCTTCCCGGCTTGTAGCCGGCTTTTTCAATAGCTTCGATGAGGAGCTGGACAGCTTCTTCGTTTGACTTGAGATTGGGGGCAAACCCGCCTTCGTCGCCAACGCTGGTCACGTATTTTCTCGAGCTGAGCACTTTTTTCAGCGAATGAAAGGTTTCACAGCCCATGCGGATGGCTTCCCGGAAGGAGGAGGCTCCTTTAGGCAGGATCATGAATTCCTGGATGTCGACATTATTGTCTGCATGCTTTCCGCCATTGAGCACATTCATCATGGGAACAGGGAGCGTCTTAGCGTTGACTCCTCCGAGATATTGAAAGAGAGGCAGCCCGAAATAATTGGCGCAGGCTCGTGCGCAGGCCATGGAAACGCCCAGCAGCGCGTTGGCTCCCAGCTTGCCTTTTTTTTCCGTGCCGTCAAGTTCAATAAGGATCCTGTCGATTTCTGTCTGTTTTGTTGCATCTAATCCTTCGACTTCAGGCAAGATGACCTCGTTGACATTATTGACAGCATTGAGAACGCCTTTCCCGAGATATCGTTTCTTGTCCCCGTCTCTCAGCTCAACAGCTTCGTGCTCACCTGTTGAGGCTCCGCTTGGAACAATGGCGCGGCCTTTGACTTCCCCTTCGAGAGTGACCTCCACTTCAACAGTAGGATTTCCTCGAGAATCAATAACTTCGCGTGCGTGAACATCTGTGATGGTGGTCATAACAGGCTCCTTTCTCTTATTCAATTATATCAGATATATTGTCATGAATCAGGCAAATATTATGAGAAAACACGTGAGGAGAGTCAAGAGATAAATCGTAATTGGTCATACAGTTTGTATAATAAATTTTATTGTTTAGTTAAGATTGTTAATCATTTATGCGTTTATACGGGTCCTGGCTTGATGTTTTCACAGCATGGACGTTTGTCTTGCTCCAGCGAGGCAAGACTTCACTCCGATTGCGACTTTCGCTCTCCTTCGAAATCTCAGGAACCATGCCCGCTCCAATCGCAATCAGGCCCTGCTTCTGAACACATCAAGCCACCCGTAACGATAAGAAAAGCAGACTTGTTTATGAAATAGACAGGTCAATCGCCTTCGATGAAAAATGACCATATGGCGAGCCCGATAAGAATCGCGCCGGAGAGGATAAAGCCGAAAGTGAACTGTGGCTGTGACGTCAAGACCTTGGAAATAGCATCTTCATTTTTTACGAAGATCCAGATAAATGAAAAGCTGTAAAGAGTAATAATGACAAAGCGAAAGCGTCCCATGAGCATGAAAAGCGTGCTGATAAAAACAAGTAAAAGAATATGCCAAAGAGGCAGGGCTACGTCAACGGTCGTCACTTTTCCTATCAGATTGAAAAAGAAATCCAAAATATTTCTCCTGATTTTTGTCCTATATTAGCATAATAATATCAATGAATTAAGTAAATTTTTAAAAAATCATGATTTTACGATGAATCTGTTTCATTCCCCCCTCTTCAGGAATCAGCTGAAAGATCAGGCCTGAGAGAAACAGCCTCTTTAAGATAAACATGGATCATGTCTTTTTGAGAAGTCTTGGTGTTGCAGTGGATGAGAATTCTCACGACTTTTCCAAGGCTTTCAGGGACAGGGATTTCTGTTAGACAGAGAAGAGGCGTATCTGTGAATCCGAGCTGGCGGGCAGCCAGAGCCGGAAATTCAGAAGTCAAATCAAGGGTAACAGAAAAGAAAATCGAGCAGACATCTTCTTTCCTGATATGATTTTTTTCTATCATCTCCTTGAGAAGAACCCTGGTCTCTTGAACGATGTCTTCAGGGGTGTTGTTGTCCACTGTTATAGCACCTCTGATTCCGCGGACAGGCAATGGTTTTCCTCCTTTGAATTATTTGATTTTGAAAAATATACCATTATATTCGGAAATTTTAAAATATCTTTTTTTCATTCTTCAGGGTATCAGGATAACCGTATATCAGGTTTGACTGCTCTGTCTAACGCCTGATATCCTGATTTTCTGATGCCCTCCTGCCTGACTGATTATCTGATGACCTGCTTGTTTATTATCCATTTTCTCTATCTTGTGTCTTCTGTTCTCTGATTCTCGTACAGCCAGCAGGAAACAGTATGATTTCCATCTTTTTGCCTCAGATGTGGCTTCTTTTTCCGGCAGATATCCATGACTTTCGGACAGCGTGGATGGAAAGGACATCCTTCAGGAATGTTGACCGGCGAGGGGACATCTCCCTCGAGAATAATCCTTTTTCTTCGCTTTTCCGCGTCAAACTCAGGGACAGCTGAAATGAGAGCCTGCGTGTAAGGGTGAAGGGGATTGGCAAAAAGCTGAGTTGAAGGAAGTTCTTCGACGATTTCGCCGAGGTACATGATATAGATCCTGCTGCAGATCGATGAAGTGATCTTCAGATCGTGTGAAATAAAAAGATAGGAAAGCCCATATTCATTCTTGAGTTCAAGAAGAAGATTGAGGATCTGCGACCTTATCGAGACATCAAGTGCGGAAAGAGGCTCGTCACAGACGATGAATCCGGGCCTGAGAGCGATGGCCCTTCCGATGCAGATTCGCTGCCGCTGTCCTCCGCTGAACTGGTGAGGATATTTTTCCGATGCGTCTTCCGGAAGACCGATTTTTTGAAGAATATGATTGACGGCAGACACGATGCTTTTTTTATCCATCTGAAGGTCTTTTTTGAAGTTGTATAATCCTTCGGCGATGATCTGCCTGATTTTGAAGCGGGGATTAAGCGAGCTGTAGGGGTCCTGAAAAATAAGCTGCATGCTTTGTCGGAGCGACCTGAGATGACGTCCCCTGAAAGAAGTGATATCTTTTCCCTGAAAGATGATGCGCCCGGAAGTCGGCTCATAAAGCTTCAGCACAGCTCTTCCGAAAGTCGTTTTCCCGCAGCCCGATTCCCCGACAAGACCGACCGTTTCTCCTGATTCGATCTTTATGCTGACCTGATGAACGGCACGGATGGTCTCGGATTGCCTGCTGAAAAGACCCTTCTTTTTATAGAAGGATTTGCAGAGGTTTTCTGTGATCAGGACATAATTTTTTAATGTTGACGAAGAATCATTCATATTTAAAACATTCAGATGTTTTGTTTATTTGAGTTTTTTATTTTTTCATAATGATAACAGGCCGTAAAGTGAGTGTCATCCACCTGCGTCATAAAGGGAATTCTTTGATTACAGTCTTTTTCAGCATAATCGCATCGCGGATGAAAGGGGCATCCGCCGGGCTTACGGGCAGGATCTGGCACGGCTCCCGGGATGGTTTTCATTTTTTGCCATGAAGAAGATTCTTTCGGTATGCTCTCGAGAAGTTTTTTTGTGTAGGGGTGTTTGGGATCTTTGATAAGAACGTCTACCGGAGCTTCTTCAAAGTTCATCCCCGCGTACATAACAATAATTCGGTCAGCGATCTCTGAAACAAGAGGAAGGTCATGGGAAATAAAAACAATGCTGGAGGAGTGGTCTTTCAAGAGCTTTTTAAATAAGTTGATGATCTGGGCCTGCACGGTGACGTCCAGCGATGTCGTCGGCTCATCGGCGATAATAATGTCCGGCTCATTGATAAGGGCCATCGCCGTCATGACCCTTTGTTTCTGTCCTCCGCTCATCTCGTGAGGATAATTATGCACCCGTTGTTCCGGGTCAGGTATCCCGACTTCCTTGAACATCTGTCTGGCTTTTTTCATGGCGTCGCGGATGCTTTGTCCTGTATGTGCGCTGAGCGCTTCCGCCACCTGGTAGCCCACGGAAAGAACGGGGTTCAGGTAGCTGGACGGCTCCTGGAAGATCATGGAAATTTTTGTTCCCCTGATCGTGTTGAGCTGCTTCTGGCTGAGCCCGATGAGATCTTTCCCTTTAAAAAGAATTTCTCCCTTGACAATTTTTGCGCCAGGAGGAAGTATCTGAAGAACGGAAAGAGCTGTGAGGCTTTTCCCGCAGCCCGACTCTCCCACTATGCCCAGCACTTCGCCTTTCAACAGGTGAAATGTCAGCCCTTCCACCGCTTTTACGGGGAAAGCCCTTTCATCACAGAAGTATGTGTGGAGGTCTTTGACTTCAAGGATCTTTTCACGCTCTGTTTTCATTTCTGATCTTTGCATCTGTGGCGTCCCTCAGGCGGTCGCCCAGGAAGTTGTATGCCAGCACGGTTAAAAAAATAAAAAAACCTGATGACAGTATCCATGGATACAGCGTTATCTGGGATATCGCCATGGCGTCTGCCAGAAGATTACCCCAGCTCACCCCGGGATCCTGGATGCCGAGCCCGAGCATGCTGAGCGTCGACTCCCCGATGATATATCCGGGAATACTTATTGTAACATAGACTATAGCGTATGATAAAGTGTTTGGAAGAATATAGAGAGCTATCACTTTCAGATCCGTCGCTCCCATCGCTCTGGCTGCGGTGACGTATTCCTGCTCTTTCAGCGAGAGGACCATGCCCCGGATGACCCTTGCCATTCCAGCCCACCCGATAAAGCTCATGATAAAGACGATGATAAAATACATTTTCACGCTTGATATCTCGGGAGGGATGGCAGCTCTCAGCGTCAGCATAAGATAAAACATTGGGAACATCCATATCATTTCACAAAATCGCATAATAAAGAAATCTATGCTTTTCCCGTAATAGCCTGCGATGCTTCCAAAGGCCATGCCCAGAACAAAAGAGATCAAAGCGCCGATAAGCCCGATGCTGAGCGATACCCTCGAGCCGTAGCAGATGCGGCTCCAGAGATCTCTTCCCCTGGAATCTGTTCCCAGCAGGTTAAAGGGAGTGCTGTCTGTTCCGAAAAGATGGATGTCGGAAGAGAAGATGCCGAGTATTTTATAGGGAAATCCATTAACGAAAAACCGGAGATTTACGGGGTGGTCTTTTTCTTTCTCGTAGAGCCTTTGCGCCATTTCGCTCTTTGCTCTTTTCTGTTCATAAAAAAAGGGACGAAGATGAAAATCCTTTTTCTCGTCGAAAAATCTTATCCGGTCAGGCGGCTTGTAGATGTTCCGCCGCTGTTCTTCATCATAGTGATAGGGCGCAAAAAAATCAGCGAAGACAGCTATTATGTAGAGCGAACCGAGAATAAAAAGGAATAAGAGGACATCCCATGACTTGAGCGTTATTTTCATTTTTTCTCAAAGCGACCACATGTGAGAACCGGAACAGGCGGTCTTAAAGATTTCTCATTTTGTGGATTTTGTAGCGCCTGGCTATCCGTTCGTTGGCGCTTTTCAGCTGGTTCCTGTCAAGTATAGCCTGTTTCGTTCCGTCAAAAAATATTTGAATAAACCGGCTTTCCCCCTCATCAAAAGCCCTGGCCACGTCAGCGATAGACCTGACCTTCCTGCCGTTGATGTTTTCAACGATCATCGTCCGAAAATTCTGGTACCCGATATTGATGTCGTCAGGAATGACAAAGCTGAGAACGATAAGATTCTCTCTGTCATCAGGAGATGTTCTAGAGAAGTAGTTGTAGTAATACAGGAGCTTTTTGTTCGCTTCGTCCTGCCAGTCCTGACCCCATGTTTTCAGGTATTCGGTCGTGACCTCCTGGATAACAAATCCTCCTTCGATGATATAGTTGGATTGCTCGTCGTATGAATAAAGAGGGATAAAATAATCCTTTGGCGTGAATCTTTTTAAAACCGCTTCTTGGACAATACGCTTTCCGTCTCTCAGAATTTCGATTTCTATTTTTTCTCCTGGAGAACGAGAGGTAAAAAGATAGGTCAATGAGAGCTTTCCATGAGCCTTGTCGGCAAAATAGCCTTTGTCATCGATTACGACACCTCCGGCTTTCAGCAGAACATCGCCTCTTTGAAGGATCTTATCTGCGGAGCTTTCAGGAACGACCCGGGTGACAAAGACACCGGTCAAATCGTCCGCCATATCCAGATACTTTTTTAGAAACGGGTTTGTCAGTGGCTCCCAGTAGAATCCCGGGTCCGGAAAGCCGTCATAAGACCCGTCCGAAATATCTGACATGAAATGTCTGATGCGCTCAACAGGTATGACCGTGGCAAGGAAGCGGTTAGAATCATAAGTCGTCACGATCCCGGCCAGACGGTTCTCCTTCATGACAGGCTCGGCCCAGTGCGACCGGTTTTCCAACTTAACCGAAAGAAGGTAAGACAAATATTCATCCCAGCCAAGATAAGACTCTTCTATGGATACTTTTTCAACAGTCCCTGCAATATAGTGAATATCATTATTGCTCTTGATCTGGACAACCTGGATTTCTTCATCTTTAAGCAGGCTTTCTGAAAGGAGAACAGGCGAAAGGCCTTCGTAGAACTCGCTTTCTTCCGACTTGAGGAGGGCAATGTTGCAGCCATAATCCACGTAAGCGACGGAAGCCGGATATTTTTTTTCATTCGCCGGCTTTTTCATCTCGATGCAGGCAAAGTCCGAAACCGTATCTGCCGTCGTCAGGATGTATCCGCCTTCAAGAAGAGTCCCAAAAGCCGTACGCTCGCTGAATTTATTTTTTTCCCATGGATAATAGGCGTTGTAGCCCTGATATGTCGAAAAAATTTTCACAACAAAATCATCGTCGGAACAAGCGAACCTGCCGGTTTCAAAGAGCATGGTCATGACAAGCGCAGACAGGAAAAGAGATTTTTTCATTTATCCGGCTCCTTCAGGTATTCCAAAGAGCTTATATTGTATCTTTCCATGATCCTCTTATCCACGTTCTTGAGGGTTTCGGTTTTAAGGACAACGGGAGTAACGTCATTCTGGAACTCGATAACGAGAAATTCTTCATCAAGATTCTGGACAAGCTCTTTCATGTCCTTTAACGTGCTGACCTGGCTGCCATTGATCGTATCTACCAGAAGATCTTCGTAATTCTCACAGTAGGTGTTGACAGGATCAGGCATCCGGCGGCTGAGAACGATCATGGATGGACGGTTCTTGTAAATACCGTCTGTAATGTAATAAAAAAAATTGTAAAGCAGCTTCTTGTTGGCTGTATTATACCACTTGTCTCCCCAGGTCTTGAGAAATTCTCTTGATAAAGGGACAAAGACGAGTCCCCCGATGATCAGATATTCAGGCTGGCTGTTATAGCTGTTGGCAAGCTCTATGGCAGGAGTAAATTTTTCCAGGACAAGATCTTTTTCGAAAATCTCGCCGCCTCTTAAAAATTTGACAGCGATGCTTTGTCCCTCGAGCTTGATCTCTGCTGCTTCTGTCAAAGGGAGACGCTCGTTCCAGATCACGATCGTTCCATCATTGGCTATCGAGTAACCGTCAATGGAAAGGAGAATGTCTCCTTTCTGCAGGACATTGTCTGCGCTTTTCATGAAAACATCTGTTATCAGGACCCCCGAAAGATTTTCTGACAATTGATAGAACTCACGCATGGATGTGTTTTCCAGTTCCTGGTAATAGAAGCCCAGCTCGATATACCCGTCATATCGGCCATCGACAGTATCTCTCAGGAACCTTTCAATGACCGGGTAGGGAATCATGTAGCTGGAGTTTTCAGCCCACATGAGAGACTGAAAAGCCACGCCCACGACTTTCCCGTCCTTGACGATAGGGCCACCGGAATTTCCCGGGTTAATGGCCGCATCGATCTGGATAGCCAGATGATAGTCGATACCCGAATGCGTGTAGCGGATGTAATCGATGCGAGAAACGATCCCCTTGGTGACAGAAACCTTTTCTCCTCCGATAGGGTATCCGTAGGCATAAACGGTATCGTTGATGCGCGGAAGCTCAGAAAACTCAAGGGAGGCCGTGCCTGCAAAAAAATTGTCTTCGTTGACCTTGAGAATGGCGAGATCGCAGTCGTGGCCGATATGCTCGATTTCTGCTGTATACGTGTTGGGGTCATTGTTTTTTCGCACCACGATATATTTCGCATCGGCAACGACATGCGCGTTTGTCATGATGCGGTTCCCTTCGATGATAAATCCTGTCCCGTTCTGCGTCGTGATTTTTTTCATCCGCCAGGGAGAATAGAAATCCGGTATTTGAGAAGTTGATATGATCTTGACCACGCTGTTCTCAAAGGAAGCGTTATCCTGTGACATGGCGGGAGGCGAGCCGGCCGAAAAGAGGATAATGACGGCTATAAATAAGAATTCCTTTATGAAAAGCAAGCGACGCATAACCATTTTTACCTGCCTGGAGCTTGGAATTATCGGAATAATTATTATTCATGAAAAAGCAAAAAAATATGGAATTAGTTTACTAAAAATATTATGCTATCACAATAATTATTTGGGAATGGGGGCTCTATGAGAGCGACGACGTTTTTTGCCGGGTTTTTTATTTTCTTTATTCTTTTTTCTTCCCTTTGTTTTTCAGAAGACGCGGATGTTTCCGACGATCTGAAAGATTTCAAGAAAAACGCTCTTGAGATCAACCCTATGTCCGACGGCATTTATATCGGTCTCGAGCGCGTTCTTCTGACGACACCCAGCTCTCTCCTTATCCTGGATGCGAAGAATACGACCCAGAGCGGGAAGAGTTTCGGCCAGGCCGGGCTGACGTACCGATTGGGCATGACGGATAAAAAGCTTTTTTCTTCCCGGCTGCAGACAGCCTGGCAGGAAGGACAGAAGAACATTGCGCTGAAAGCGGGCTATGATAATCCGCTTTTTGGCTTTTCTGTCACAGGCATAAAAGGCCTGACGGATCCTGAAGTTGTATCATCAAGAGACATACAGTCTACTCTTCTTTCTTCAGACACTCAGGAGACTTTCACCGGAACCGAGGGCAGCTATGATGTTTATGAGAGGACAACAACGACCTCAAACCGGGTCAACATGGAAGAAACGCGTTTTGCGACCCCTGATGGAATACTTGTCGATATTCACTTGAATGTTTTCAGGCGCTTGAGCTTTGATGTCGGCGGTTCATACTGGGAGTCAGACAGCTGGGACGAAACAGGTTATCATGCCGCTTTATCGTGGGCGCTGACGCAGGACGACCTTGTCGGAGGGCATCTCGCGCACGTGAATGACCGGACAGAAGGCGGCGTTTTTTATAAAAAGAGGTTCTCCGATTTCGGCGATATATTCAGAAAAGGAGACCCCTTGCCTGAAGGGGAAGAGAGACCTCTGATACAAAAGATGGCGGCCGTTCCCTTCAGCACGCCTCCCATAAAGATCCTAACAGCACATGAGTATGTTGAAGAGACGCAGGAAACACGCACATCGATATCGACAGAAGAAATACGGGTGAAGAGGAACAACCCTCCGTCAATTACGCTTTTTGACGCGGTGAGCCCGGTCGGTGTGCCGGGATTTTTAAAC